>JAJBSZ010000500.1 GCA_020861125.1 Planctomycetota bacterium
GGGGTATTCTCGCCCGCGTTGTCCCACGCCGCCGTCGGGCCCGGACGGCGCCGCCTAAAGGTCCCACAGGAGCTGGCCGGTCAGATTCTTCTTGTCGCCGAGGGCCAGACGGTCGCGCAGAAAATCCGCCGCTGCTTCCTTATTGGTCAAATAGGTGATGTCGGCGGCATAGGCGGCTGTCCGCTCCTGCGGTTTTGATTCCTGGTCTATGGCTTTCGCCTTGAGGTGGAAGAACGTGTAGAGTTTGCCCATTTCATCGCTGTCGCGGCCCGCCAGGTAGTCGTTGACGGTGATGACATGGCAGCCCCGTCCCCGCCACGCGGCCAGGATTGCGGGAATGGTGGCGGTGAGGGTTTTACCCTCGCCGGTCGCCATTTCCGCGACGCAGCCGTCATGCATCGCCAATGCCCCCGCCACCTGGACGGCATGGTGGCGGAAGCCGAAGGTCCGTCGGGAGCCCTCGCGGATTATGGCGCTGGCGCGGTCGATGTCGGCCGGCGTTTCTCGACACCGGCGAAGGCGATGGCGCAGTTTTTCCGCTTCCTCCCGGAGCCGGGCGTCACTCAGGTTCGCGTACTCCGACTCCAGGTCCAGGATCCGGGCCGCCCGGCGCAGATAGGTACCCGGCGACCGGCGCCGCCTGGCCATGGCCCCTCGCAGCCGGTGCCAGATGCCGTCGAGGCCGCGGGGCGGTTCCTCCCGGGCCACCGGTCGACTGAGCGACCGCCACAGATGCGAGTCGGCGTCGGCATGGCTGGTTTTCCGCAAAAACATACCTCCTCTGCCCTACAATTCCGAGTTCCACCGCTTCAGGTCGGCGGTTCGGGCATTGGCGGCAGACCGCCCAACGGAACGCCCGGGATGGTGGTCCGATGCCCGTACCCGCCAACAGGGCCTAGACGTGGAACCGCCGTTGCAGCAGTTGCAGGAGGGTCCGCCATGCTTGCTGGGCCAGTGGTTTTTCTGCTGCCGAGAACCGCATGATCACCACCTGACCGGGAAGCGCCTGCCAGTCCGGAGCCGCCAGGTCGAGGGTGATTTCAAAAACATGCTCTTCCGGCGTCAGTCCGCTCTGGTCCTGCGCATCTACCGCGGTTTCGCCGCCGGCCGGGTATCCCAGCGCCGGTGAGGGGAGCTGCTTACGCCCGCCGGGCAGGATCGTACGGATGCGCGCCGCCGCCCGCAAATCCGGACGTCCCTTGACCATCAGATCCACCACCGGCGCCGCTTCGGCGATGAGACTGACCCCGGCGTCCTGTCCGGGCACCGACCGGATGATCATCCGGTCGCGGGCGAGGACATGGCCGAGCGGTTCGCCGAGTTCGACAAAGCCGCCGATTCTCGCCTCCAGTCGCGGCGCTACCCAGATGCCGCCCAGGGTGGAGTAGATTTCCAGATTGTCGAGGAGTCGCCGCACCCGCCGTTTTTCCTCCTGCAGGGCCCGGAACTGTTCCTGAGCGGCCGCCACTTCCGCCGGGTCCGTGGCCTCGGCCAGGCGCATCAGGGCGAGGATTTCTTTCTCCCGGGCGGCAAGCATCCGCCATTCCGCTTCCAGGGTCGGATTGTCCAGCCGGACGAGCACCGTCTCCCCAGGCGCCACCGTCTCCTCGGAAGCCAAAACCGATCGGATGAACCCCGCACTGACAGCATGGATTCGCTGGAATTCTTCCGCTTCGACCACTCCCTCGATGCGGAACCGGTCCGGATACGGCATAAGGCCGACGGCGCCGGCCAGGCCGGCCGCCAGGACGGCCGTGGTGGCGACGGCCCGAAACCGGACCCGCGCCAGCTCCGGGCTGACGGCGAGATAGCGGAGGAATTTGGCGATGGGCAGAACCAACCACAGTACCAGTGACCCGAGAGCCAGAATGATCCCCACAAAAAAGGCCATGTCGGCGATGGTCAGGAGGATGCCCGAAAGAAGAAAGACGCGGTAGATATTCGAGGCGATGGTGTAGATGAGGAACAGCGCCTTTTCCGCCCCGCTGGTGGCTTGATGCACGGCGTCCCGAGCGCCCCAGAGGTAGCGTTTCACCAGGTAATAGACGTATTGCTGACCGCGGCCGGCCAGATTGGGCATTTCCAGCCAATCGCACAGGATATAATACGCGTCGTAACGAAGCAGCGGGTTGCCGTTGAACAGGAGGGTGGAGACGCTGGCCACGAACATCAGGTTGTAGGCGAGGCCGTGCAGCGCCGTGCCCTCGCCGGTCTGCGACCAAATGATGGCCGCCACCGCCGCCAAGGCGAGCTCAGCCCACACACCGGCGGCGCCGACCATGATCCGGCGCCACTTGTTCCGGAAACCCCAGGAACTGGTGGCGTCGACATAAGGAGCCGGGGTGAACAGGAGCAGCATCAGCCCGGTGTTGTGGACCTGCCCACCGCCGCGTTCGAACGTCCCCAGGTAGGTGCAGGCAAAGGCGTGACCGGCTTCGTGGACGGCCTTGGCCAAGACAAAGGCTCCATACAGTAGGGGCAAATTGCCCGGACTGAGAACGCCGGAGGAGGCGTCGAAAAGCGCGTCGGCGTTGCCGGCGAGGGCATTCAGCCCCAAGACCACCAGAATCAGCCACAGCACCATGCCCTTCCAGGTAAACAGCCAGCCGGTGAGGCCGACCCACCGTTTCAGGAAGGCATGGGGATCCCACAGCCGGAATCGGGGAAAGAGAAAACTCATGGCGGCGCCCTGGATTTCTCGGTTACGACGCTTGCGGTAGCGCTGGAACAGGCTCTCGGAATCCGGTGGAATTTCCGCCTGGATAAGGTTGGAGGTATAGAGCTGTCCGATGAGCTGGATGGCTTCATTTTGGGTCGGCGCGTCATCGCCACACCGGTCCACCGCCGCTTTCCATACCTCGGCCACCGTTCGTCGTCCGTCAAGAAGTCCGATGAAACCGTATGCCGCCGCGTCCAAACGGAAGAATTCCTGGTTCACCGGCGATCGGAGGACATGCCATTCCCGGCCGCGGAAGAATTGCTTATGGATGCGCACGGCCGGAATGAGCCGCGGCCGCAGATCCGCCACCCGGTACCAGTGTTCGCTGAAGGTAACCCGTTTTTTAGCCATTCACCGTCCGATCACCCAGGAGGTCTGCACCCTACCACCACCACCATAACCATAATTTGGTCTTGACCCAATTGACCGCGCGGCGCGTCCAGATGTGGACGAGAAGCCGTTCCTCGACGTCGATTTTCGCCACCCCTTCCAGTCCCGGCAGCATCCAGGCGGGAGGATCCACGAGCTCCGCCTGCACCCGGAAAACATTCTTCTGTTTGACCAATTCGGCCATGGGGGTGATGCGCAGCACGCGAAACGGGATCTTTTCGTCCGGCCGGCCGGCTGCCGCCAACTCTCCGCCCTGGCCGGCAATGATGTCGGCGATCTCCTCTTCCGGCACGTACAGGTCGGCCTCCATCCGGGCCAACGGCGCCACCTCGAACAGCGTCTCTCCCAGCTTGACCGGGGCACCGACCCGGGTGACCCAATCTCCGGAAAGCACCACCCCCGACAATGGCGACACGACGGCGGCCTGCTCCAGCTTCTGGCGGAGGATGTCGCACTCCGCCTCCGCCTGTTCCGCCCGCGCCTCCGCCGCCTGGGCTTCGGCAAATCGGTTTTCCCGCCGGGCCAGTCCCGCGTCTTTTTGATGGCTGGCCGCTTCGGCCTGCTTTTGCGCCAGTCGGGCCCGGTTTTCGGCTGTTTCCAATTCCGCCAGAAGGGTGGTGTTGGCTTCCACCAGTTCCCCCGGACGGATATGGGCTGCGGCCAGAAAACCGTCGTACGGCGCCGCCACTACCCGCTGTTCCACCGGTCGGGTCACGAAGGTTGCCTCCACCCGGTACTCGCCCCGAGCCACCGCCAACACCGCGGCAACAGCGAGACAGGCAACAGCACCCAGTTTGGCCCAGGTGTGCTTTTCGCCGACCACCAGGGCCAGTTTTTCCCGGGTCCAGCCGGCCAGCCGGGCTCCAAACCACCGGTCTCGCCGGCGCAGATCCAGCAATCGGGGCGCCACCAGATCGGCCAAGAGCCGAAGCAGCCGGATGTCACGGGCGTCGGGCGGTTCCGGCGTCCCCCGTTCCAGGGTTATCACCGCTTCCGGCCGGTCGCCGTTGCGGATCGGGATGGAGACGACGCTGGCACTGTCGAAGCGACGGGACAATTCCGCCGCCGCCCGTTCGATGCCGGTGGAACCAACGGGGGCGGGGAAAATGATCTCGGTGTCCTGATCCAGGCACTCCTCCATAGCCGCTTCCACCGCCTGGATCAATTCCATGCCTTTGCCGAATTTCTCGGTATGGCTCATGGCCGCCAGACGCACATACCGTCCCTTGAGAAAACCCAGGGAAACCCGGTCGCAGCCGAATCGGCTGGCAATTTCATTGCACAGGGACATGGCGAAGCGTGGAAATCTGGCGGAGGCGTTCACCACCGACAGGACGGCCAGGGCGGGGGCCAACAACCCGTCGCCCTCCGACGCTCCGAGCATCCGCCGCCGGTAGGCTCGCCACAGGGCAGCGGTCATTTCCACCGTCAGGAGAAAGGCCGGGAGATTGGCGGTCTGTCCAGTGGCGAGTTCAAAGGCGAAGAAAACGGGTTCGTCCCGGTCCAACGGCTTGATGCCCCGACCAGGCCCCTCCGGCGGTCGGGTTTTTGGCGCCAGGATTCTGGTTCTGCCGTCATCCGGCGCGGCGGACAGGGTGGGGAGGACCTCGGTCACCCATGACGGGAAAGTTTGGGCAGACACCGCTGGGATGGCGCTGTGGATTTCCGGGTCGGCCTCCTTTCCGGGGTAGGTGAAGACAATCCCCTGCGCCAGCATGCCGGAGGAAAAGGTTGACGCCAGCAGGAGGGCCGCGTATTCGCGGCTGGAGCCGACAAAGGAAACCAACGCGTCGTACACGTCCATCTGACCGGGTGGAACCGGGATGGCGGTGGCGGAGGGGGGGTCAGGGGCGGAGTTCGGCGGCATTAGGTGAGAGGACCTCCTGTT
>JAJBSZ010000045.1 GCA_020861125.1 Planctomycetota bacterium
ACCTTGAACCGGCCGGATCCGGTTTTACGGAACTATGCGGCGTCGGCCCTGCTCGGGTTGGCGGAGATCGCCGACAAGCGGGACGAACGACAACGGCTGCTCCGGCAGGCCGGTACCGTGGTTCTGTCAGGCAGGAAACCGAATCACTACATCGTGTCGGAGGTCTACGAAAAGCTCGCCGCCACCGCCGCCACTCCTCAGGAAGAACTGGCCATCCACCAGGAATTTATCCGGATCAGTCGTGACTTACCGCACAGCCGATCCAATCTGGTCGGCAGCGTTATGATGAAAACGGTACCGCTTCTCACCGCAGACGACGAGAAAATCGCGGTCCTCGACGATGTCATCCGGCTTTTGGAAAAAAGCGGGGAAGACGACGGTAACCTGGTGACCGCCTTGGTGGACAAAGCGGAACTCACCACTTCGCCGGCCGAAAAGGTGGCCCTCGCCGACCGGGCGCTGGCAGTGTTTCTTGCCGGAAAGGGTCGTTATTTTTACTCCACCAACACGGTGGCCCGGGCCATCCTGCTCCGGGCCCAGGCCCAGGGAGAAGCGCCGACGACGGAAGAGCTCCTCCAGCCGTGGCTCGTGCTTCCCGCTAAATCACGGAATATCAAGCTGGCGCAGGCATTGGCGAAGTCCTTACCCGACACCGAGGCGACCCTCGCCGCATATGATACCATCCTGGCGTTCTATCGGGGTAGGAGCAATGCCTCCTGCCGCGGGGCGCTGCGCGACATAGAATCGGACCGGGCATTGTTGACCCATGACAACGAGGCTTGGGATAAGGTGTGGGAGGAAGCCGGATTTGTTACCAATTCCCGACCCTCGCCGGAGGAGATCGAGAAGAGTAAAAAAGAGAGTGAGCGGCGCTGGGAATTATTGCGGACAGTGCAGAAAACCGCCAACCGTGAGGCAAAGATCGCCCTTATCGACAAATCCTTGGCGGATGAGAATTTGGATTTCACGTTCAAGACCGATTTGATGATGTTCAAAGCGGACGCAATTTCAGACAGTGAGGAAAAACGCGCCCTGTACCAGGATATCGTGGAACGGACTCTGTCCGATTCGTCGTGGGGGAGGAATTGGTCGACCGTCCGGGATGCGTACGGAAAATTGGCGGCGCTGCTGCCGGAGGATGGCGAGCGGCTGGCTCTCTACGATGATCTCATTGACCGCTTCTCCGACAGTCTCTTGTCTGGTGTTGATTCTTTCCTCAAGGATATCCGCCGCGACCGACTCGCCTTCCTGCCGGAGGCGCGACGGCTGGTGGAGCTCAAGGGACTTTTCCGACAGGCCGCCGCCGAGACCGGATACGGTGCCTCTAAACGAGTGGGGGAACTGGTTCAGGAATACTTAGCGCTTCTTGCGACCTTGCAACCGCACCGGGACGCCGGCGAGGAGTTTTTTCTGTTTCTTGAAACGGCAGAAAACAAGCTGGACGCCATCCGCCGTACCCTCGACCGGACGGCCGAACTTTTCCCGCATGAGCGGCAGCCCTTGTACGAAGCCATCGCCGAACGGTACCAGGGGGATCCCGACGCCACCGTCGGCTGGGTGGCGGACCAGGTGCGGCTGCAGGCCATTCTCCTCATCCGCGACGCCGACGAGCGGGACCGGCAACTGGACGATCTCCTGGCCGCCTGGCGGCGGACCGCCCGGCCCCTCGATCTGGTGCGGGCCCTCCGGAAAAAGGCGAACCTGGCCGCCTCCGATGACGACAAACGGGCGCTTCTCGAGGAGATTTCCGACCGCCTGGCCGAGCCGGCCAGCGCCGCCGAACGCCGCGAACTCGCCCGCAGTCTCGTCGACCGGGCGGGGCTGACGCCCGACCGGACGCGACGGGAGGAACTCCGCGCCCGGGCCAAAGTCATCCTGTGGGAAACGGACGATCCGCTGGGCCGGCTGCTTCTCGACGAACTCGAGGGCACGGGGGACGACGCTTCGCGGTGAACAGCCCGGAGGGAACGCGAATTTCAGGTGAAACCTCTTGCCCGGCGGCGGCGGTTGTCTACAATTCTTGAAGGACTGTTTCAAAATGCGCCTCGAGCCTTGAACCCGCGTCTCTTTTCTCGGTTGAAGGCTCGAGCCGGGCTTTGCCTCAGTCCGTACGCCGACGGTTCCGGGCGGAACCGCCGCTCCGTTGTGATCGGATAACTGGAAAGTGCCTCATGTCCACCTTGTATGGCAGACTCGTCCTCGCGCTGGCCCTGACCGCGGGCTGCGCCGCCGGACTCCTGGCGTTCACCTACAAAACCACCGCCCCCACCATCGCCCAGCGGGAAGTCGAGGACCAGGCCAAGGCGCTGGAGAAGGTGTTTTTCCTGCAAAACGACGGCGAAAACGGCTCCTTCCGGCTGGAACCCCGGGAAGTGGCCGAAGGCGTGGTGGCGTTGTTCGGTCCCGACAGCGCCGACCTGCCGGTCTATTACGCCGTCACTGGCACGGCGGTGGGATATAATTCGAGCGTGCCCATCAGCCTGATGGTCGGCTTTACCGGTCCGGCCGCGGAGCCGGCGGATCTGCTTCAGGGTTATATCGACGAGGACCGTCTGCCGGCGCGCGGCAGCTCTGGCCTCTACATCGTCGGGTTTTCGGTTATCAACAGCGAAGAGACGCCCGGCCTCGGCGAGAAAATCAAGGACTCGCGGCCGCCCTATACCTGGGCCCAGTTGGTCACCGGTAGCCGTCCGCCCGCCAGTCCCGACGTCGCCACCGACTTCCAGCGCCAGTTCCGCGGTCGCCGGGCCGAGACGCTGCTGCTGCGGAAAAACGGCGGCGATATCGACGCCATCACCGCCTCCACCATCACCTCGGTCGGCGTGATCGGCGCCCTGCGCAATGCCGGCGATAAACTGGAAAGCGCCCTCGCCGCCACGCGGTGAAGCAGGGCCGGCCGGGCGGCCGCTCCGCCGGAGCCGGCGTCCGTTTCCCCACAATGGTTGTGAAAGACGAGGCCACGATAATGCGCACACTTCTGGTAACAGTCCTGGTCTGGGCGCTGGCGGCCGCAAGCGGCGCGGGCGACGCGTCCCGGATATTTCTCCCCGATCTTTTGCCCGCCACCACCATCGTCTGCGTGGTGCCGCCGGACAATTCCACCCTGGAGCGGGAATACGCGGGCAGCATCTCCCAGCGCTTCCTGGAAATGCCGGAGATGCAGGCTTTCTTGCAAAGCTTCGAGGAATCCCGGCGGGCCTTCGCCCAGGACGTCTCGCAAACCGCCAATGTGACGCCACAGCTCGCGTATGAAATCCTGCAAAGCAGCCTCGGCTTCGCCCTCCTGAATATCGGCCTCGGCCGGGACGGCCGCGTCGTGCCCGAATTCGTGTTTGCCCTCTCTCTTACCACCCGGCCGGACCGGGAAACGGTGTACTCGGCGGTCATGGCGCTCCTCAACCGCCGCGACGTGATCCAGAACGTCCTGGAAAGCCAGGGCCTCGACCCCAGCCTGCCGCTCAAGACCCTGGCCCAGGAGGAGACCATTTCCGGCTATCCGCCGGTGCTCCGCATCGGCCCCAACATCCGGGTCGCCGCCCTCGGCAACCTGATCCTGTTCTATCACGGACCCGGTTCGGACGGCATCAAGAAACTCTTTGACGCCGCCGCCAATCCCGGCTCCGCCCTGTCCCACAGCGGGGCGTTTCAGGCTGTGTATCAGGGCACCGAAGCCGGTCCCGGCACCTCCTTCGGTTATGTCAACATGCCTCGGCTGGTCTCGATTTTGGACGCCCTGAACATGGGTCAGCTCACCCGGGTGGCGGACGCCTTGGGCCTCGAGTCGGTGCAGTCGGTCGGCGTCGCCGGCGCCTACCGCGGCGAAGGGGTGCGGCATACGCTGTTCGCCCATATACCGAGCGGCGCGCCTTCCGGCCTGCTGTCGGCCCTGATTCCCATGCCGGCCGATGCTCCGGTGGGCATGGAAGGCTTCGCCCGCATCATCCCGGCCAACGCCGAGGCGTTCCTGTCCCTGCGGGTGGATATTCCCACCCTCTTGCGGGAGTTTCCCTACCTCCTGGATTCCCTCGGTGCGGTGTCCCGCCCGGGCGGCATGGCCGGCATCGTCGCCAACGAACGGGTCCTCGGCGTACCCCTGACCGATATCGTCACCACCCTCGGGGGAGATCTGGTGATCCGGCCCCACGACGATACCCAGGTACTTATGTTCCACAATGTCAACGTGGCCGGATTCGAAACCATCATCGCCGCCATGGAGCAGAACGCCGGCACCCGCTTCAATTCCCTGAATGTCGGCGGGTATATCGTCCGCTATTTCAACCGCCGGTCCTCCTTGACGGCGCCGCTGGCGCCGGCATTCTGTCTGGTGCCCCACCAAGCGGGGAACAGCCAGGGGATCCTCTATATGGCGTCGCACCCCCAGGCGGTGGTGTCTCTCATCCAGGAGCTGTCCTCGGCCCGTGAGCCGGTGTCCAATACCCGGGACTTCCAGATCGCCACCACCGGCATGGCGGGCAGGTACTCCCTGTTTTATTACAACGGTCACCTGGACGCTTACCGCCGGGTTTATAACTTCATGTTGCCGGTGGCGTCGCTGTGGTCCAGTTCCGGCCTGTATCCGGTGGATACCGGCTTGTTGCCGACGGCCCAGGCCATTATGCCCGGCCTGTTCGGCGCTTCCTACGGGGCGCGCTGTCTGCCGGACGGTATCCAGGTCCAGGCCTTCAGCCCCATTGGCATGACCGCCATCATGGTGACTCTCGCCGACAAACTGGTGGTTTCCAATCCTCTCGTTATCGGTTTCGCCTACGCCTTTATGGAAGACCTCATGAAAATGTTTCCGGGGATCTAGCCAGGAGCGCCGGGCGTCCGGCCACGGGTGAGTGTCCAACAGCCAAAACCGGAGAAACATGTCCTACCCTTCAGTCGCCATCGTCGGCCGCCCCAACGTGGGCAAGTCGACCCTCTTCAACGCCCTGGTCGGATCCCGGATCGCCCTCGCGGCCGACAGCCCGGGTGTCACCCGG
>JAJBSZ010000004.1 GCA_020861125.1 Planctomycetota bacterium
GGTGTGGGGCGAACATGACACCGACGCACGACATCACGGTGTCGAATTCGTTGTCGGCGAACGGCATCGCCTCCGCCTCGGCCTCGCGCCACTCGACCTCGGCGCCGAGTTCGGCGGCCCGGCGGCGGCCGTGGCCGCCGATCCGGAGGGCGGCGAAGAAGACGAGGAATTTTCCAAAGACCTCGAGGTCGCGATGCGGGCCACCGGTAAATTCGCACCCGTGGTGCCCGACGAGGAGAACGCGGCTCGGTCCAGAGGAAATAAAACCACCGCCAGCGTCCGGCTGCCGGCCCGCATCGCTATCGAAGACGACGAGGTGGGCGACGGCACGGACGATGCCGCCTTCGCCATGGAGGAGGACGCGGCGGCGGACGAGGGCGAGGGCGAATGGGCCTTGTCCAAAGCCGCCGCCGAGGCGGGCCTGGTGGGAGAGTTCAGTCCCGAGGTCGAGGAGACGGAGGACGAGGGGGTCCCGGCCGTGGCCGAAGGCGCCGCCGTCGGTCAGGGCGGGGTCCATACCGCCACACCCATGGACATTCCGCCCCAGCCGGAAGCCAGGCCCGATACCATCCCCATCAGCGAGAATTTCCGCCAGGCCATCGAAACCCGGCTGTTTCTGTATTCCTTCCTCGCCGACATGAAACGGGAACGGGACGAACTCCGGGCGGCCCACCGCCAACTTCCGGACGCGGTGGTGGCAGAACTGGACCGGCAGGATCGGGAGATGGACAAGATCCCGCCGCCGGATCGGGCCGAGGACATGGCGGAAAAACGCCGCCAGCGGCAGAAGGATCTCATGGCCCGCATCAAGGAAGCCAAGGCCAAAGGCGAGGTGCCGCCGCCCAAGCCGTCTCGGGAAATGCGGGAAGCTGAGGAAATGGCCATCTCCCAATGGACCATCTGCGCCCAATCGGCCCGGGAGGCCTTGCCAGCCGTGTACAGCGAGGGCTTCCGGTTGATGAAGACGGAGCCGCTGGCCGAACTGCTGCAGGCGGTGGGTATCGACCCGAAGATTCTCATGGGCGGCGGCGCCTATTATCTCGCCCTGGAAGCGCTTTTGGAAGAGGCGAAATACACCCGGTCCTACATCAAATCCCGCCTCGCCGAGATGGGACCTCCCGACGACAAAAAGGCCGGCAAGCGCGGCCGGTTTAAACTATTCGGCAAGGGCGGGGGCGAGGAGGCGGCCTCCGAGGAGGAGCCGGCGCCGGGCGAAAGTTACGACGAGCTGGTGGCGGCCGAGCAAAACCAGGCCGCCCGCGCCGCCTGGATCACCCAGGAACTGGCGTTCCTCGAGAAAACCCTCATCGCCGAATTCTGGCGGGTCTACATCGAAGCCGCCGTCCTTTTCCTTCCCCGGCACGAAGAGATGCCGTGGGGCGTCCGCGCCTTCCTCCGTCACGGCGCCATCGGCTTCAGCCCCTGGTGGATGAAGGAAGACGTCCGCGCCTTCATCATGGACGACTGCGCCAACAATGTCATCCACCACCTCACCGTGTCCAAGGACATCACCAATATCGTCTACGCCGACGAGTATCTGGCGGCGGTGATGAACTGGGAATGCACCCCGGCCATGGACGAGAACCTGGAGATCAACGAACGGAACTCTCCCAACTGGAAGGCGGACAAGGCCCTGCGCAAGCTGATCAACGCCCGCTCCCAGACGGCGCTGATGGAGGAGCTCCTGGGGTCCTTGCAGGCCCGCATCGACGCGCAGCAGGCGGAGGCCGACGCCATCGACGACAAGCTCGCTAAGCTGTTGGCCGGGTCCAAGGATTACAAGCGCATAAAGAGCGAGCTGTCGCAGAAGCGCCAGGCGTTCAAGGTGGAGGCGAGCAAACTCTCCAACCTCGCCACCAAGATTCGCACCGAAACCCTCGCCGCCTACCGCGAGGCCATCGAGGAAACCCAGGCCCGGTTCGAATCGGGCGAATTGCCGCGGCCGGAGGCGGATTTCCTCATCCGGCGCGAGTGCGAGGCCGTTCACAAGATCGGCCGCCTGCTCGCCAATCTGAAAGAAAAGTTCATGCCCCTGGTCATCCGGGACAATTTCGTCATCGACACCGACGCGGTCAACGACCGCACCGCCATCATGGGCGAGATCCTGGAAATGGAGCGCCGGGACCCGGCCCTATTCCTGGAAAACATCGTCCCGTCGAAAAAGAAGGCCAACCGGGTGGATCTGCGCATTTCGCCGGTGATCGTACTGGTCCCCGCCGCCGGCATGCTCTGTTTCTCCTGGAACCCGCGGCAGAAACCGGAGGACGGCCGGCTGGGAATTCCCACCTGTTTCATCCGCCGCCGCATCCGCGAACGGCAACTCATCTACCTCCTCTCCGATTTCCGCTGGGATACCTCCAAGGCGGCTGCCGGCATGGATGTCATGACCTCCGACACCATCGTGGCCGCCTTTATGGGCGTGCGCTGGGACTGGCGGAAGCGCTCCAAGGAGGGACGGGAAAAGGGTTTGGTCTATAACGAGCAGAACGATCGCACCAACTGGCGCCGGGTTTACGAGGCGTATTCCGTCTCCGCCTACGACAGCGGCAAGAAGCTGTTCAACCGCAATTACGACTTCTACGAGCGGATTATCGGCAAATATTTCGACCTGCCGGAAGGGGTCGAGCTTCTCCGCAAGTGACGGGGCCGGGAGCTCCCGGCGACAGCCCTCTGGTCTGGCGTTGAGTTTCCCCCCGCAATCGCGATAATGGCAATACCCCGCCGCCTACGGCCGGGAGGAGGACGCGGCGTCCATGAATATGCTCAGGGAATTTTTCACCTATTTTTTCTCGGTGATAATGGGGCGACGAGACTCCCTGACCGCCTTCCTCGAATCACTGACCATGGGTGAGCGTTATCTCCGCTGGGGCATGGAATCCCGCGACATCCGCGATTTCCGCGCCGCCGCCGATCACCTCCACCTCTGCCGCGACCGCGACGCCCCCATGGCCAGCCTGCTGGTCCGGAAATACAACTGTCTCGGCGACATCACCACCGCCGCCGTGGAGACCCTCCTCATGCGGCACCAGAAGGTGGTGGACGACGCGGCGAAGACGGAAACCGGCTACCGCACGGAAATGGAATATCTACAGAAAAAGGCGGGTGAGAGCCGCGACTATGCCCAAAAGCTCGTGGACCGAGGCGATCCGCTCCAGGCCGGCATCGAAGAGCGCCGGGCGGCGGAGATGGATGCCAACGCCACCCGGCTGCGGGAAATGCTGGATACGGGCGAGGGCCGCACCGCCGTCTTCGAGAGTTACGACGCCATCACCGCCGACGCCGCCCGGTTTTTCCGCGAGCTGGATCAAGCCGCCACCCTGGTGACGGCCAATACCACGCTCGGAGCCACGGAGGCGGAGACCCTGTCCAGCCAACTCCGGAATAAGCTGGGTTACCTTCGCGACCGCCTGGACAAGGCCAGTCCCCTGCCGGCCGCGCCAGCACCCGCCGACGGCCGCCGGCCCGGCGGGTCCCGGGCGCGGGCGAGGACGGCGCCGGCATGAGGATCATCGCGGGCTCGGCCAGACGCATTTCCCTTCAGGTGGCGGCCGGCTCCTCGACCCGGCCGTTTCTGGAAATGGCCCGCGGCGCCCTCTTCAACTCGCTGGGGCCGCGGGTGACGGCGGCGCAGGTGCTGGACCTCTACGCCGGGTCGGGTGCCCTGGGGCTGGAAGCATTGTCCCGCGGCGCCGCATCGGGCGTTTTTGTGGAGCGGGACTCGGCCGCCGCCGCCGCCCTCGCCGCCAACATCGCCGCCTGCGGCTTTACGGCGTCGGCCCGGGCGGTGCGGGCCGACGTGGGGACGTTTCTCGCCGCGGCCGCTGGACCGTTTGATCTAATTTTCGTTGATCCGCCCTTTCCGGAACTGGCGGGATGGCAGGCGGACGGGGCCCAGGGCGGTATTATGCGGGACGCCGCCCGGGTTCTGGCGGCGGAGGGCCTCCTGGTGTTCCGGTTGGAAGACGGAAAAGCCGCGCCGCCCGACTGGCCCGGACTGGAACTGGCCGATGACCGCCGCTACGGCCGCAGCCGAGTCTGCCGCTACCGCCGGTCCACCCCGGGAGATACCCCGTGACCACCGCCGCCACTGGCCCGTCCGACCCGCCTGCCACCCGCGACGAGAACGGCATTCTCGGCCGGGAAAACCTGGCCCTGGCGGTTAACGCCTACCTCATGGCCGACAAGGCCCACCGCGACGGCAACGCGGCGGCGGCCGAGGAGCGCGGCCGCCAGCTGGAAGCCATTCAGTCCCGGTACTGGCGGGTGTTTTTCAGCATCTTGTCCCAGGGTCTCAGCCGCCGCCGGCAGGGGTTGGAGTTCACCGACGAGGAACGGCTGTTTCTCGATGTCGGTCTGGTGGACGCGCGGATGCTGGGCGATGACCGGGATCAGGTGATGCGTGAGCTCACCGCCGAGATCACCCACAAGGGGCTGTCCAATTGCTATTACCTGAGCGAATGGCTCGCCTACCGCTACGGGCAGCTCCAGCTGGAGTCGACCCTGAATTTGGCCGAGGACGAGGGGGATTATTTCTCGCAGCTGCGGGAAACCCGGGTGCGGGTGCTGTCCCGCCTCGCCAGTTATTTCACCGGGCTGCCAGGCATTCCCCTGGAGGTGTCCGAAGCCATGCGGTCCGGCGATCTCGACAATTCCCTCCTCGCCGCCGGCATCGCCGCCCTGCGGGAGCCGCGGCGCAAGCAGTTTTTCCGCCGCCGCAATCTGTCCCTCCTGCGGGAACAGGTATTGGCCAAGGCCAAGGCCCGCGCCAGCAGCCAGGCCACCCTGAGGCTGTTCGAGATGCTGGACGAGATCTACGTCCGGGAATGGCGGGAACGCTACGACACCTTTGTAAACGAGGGTTTTTGCCGGTTGCCGAACGCGCCCGCCGCCGGCCCGGATCAGGCGACCCTTTCCGTCGGCAATGCCGGCGCCGGCGCTGTCGTCGGCATCGCCCGGCAAATCCGGATGGGCATGGTGCTGATG
>JAJBSZ010000348.1 GCA_020861125.1 Planctomycetota bacterium
ACAAATATGACGATTTCCGACAATTCCATTACCATTACCGGGTCCACCGACGTCGCCGCTTTCGGTGGCGGGGCCTTCATCGACGCGACCAACTACGACACCGATCCTACCAAGAACAAGGCCGGCGGTTCGGTGGTTTTTTCCGACGTTTATTTCACCGACAATTCGGTGACCGTAACCGGTTCCGGAACTGACACCTCCAGCACATTCGGCGGCGGCGTCCGGATAAAAGGTGCTGTTTCCTTTACCTATACAGGAGGTACCGTTTCCGACAACTCAATTGAAACCATCAACGGTTCCCATGCCGCCGGCGGCGGTATTTCCATCGATGACTATAGCATTTACGCCCGGCTGAATTCGGTCGAGATTACGGGCAACACTGCCACCGTGACCGGGAGCGGTATATCGAATACATCGCGGGCCATGGGCGGCGGTTTGTATGCGTACCATGAAGGGAACGGCAATGGTGACGACTATACAGACGAGGACAGCACCTATTACGAGGAAACGGACTTTCTGACCCTTTACATTAGCGGCGGCAACATCAGCGAAAACCGAGCGGTCGCCAACGGAACCGGCACGGAGGCCTGGGGAGGCGGCGTATATGTCAACGGGCACGTGCTTGGCACCATCAGCGGGGTAGAAATTGCCGACAATGTCGCCAGCAGCGACACCGGAAATGCCTATGGTGGCGGTGTCGTGTATACCCCCTTTGATTTTGAAAGGACTTCCGACCAGGAAGAATTATACCTGACAATAACCGGTTCAACCATCACCGGAAACGTGGCGGATGCATCGGCTGCGACAGCCGACAGCGCTTTTGGCGGCGGTATTTTTAATGCTGGGACGATGAATATCACCAGCAGCGAAGTTACCGGCAACTACGCCAAGGGATCCGACAACTCCTACGGCGGCGGCATTTATTCCAGTGAAGATGGCAACCTCACCATTACCAGCTCCACCATCGACGGCAACGTGGCGCAAAGCGGTTTAATTCCCGATGGCTATACCGGAATTGATGACGGCATCTTGTCCGCCGGCGGCGGCCTTTACAACGCGGGCGAGGCTTCCATTTCTTCTTCCTACATTACGAATAATGTGGCGGAAAACGGGGCGGAAAACCTGGGCGGCGGTCTTTTTAACGAGGGCACCCTCAGCATCGAAAATTCCAACATCCAAGGCAATATCGTACGGGGCGGCACCGTGGAAGTGACGGTGACCGGCGATGAGGACGACGACGAAGAGGACGTGGTGACGGAAACAACCGTCCACGGCGGTCCGGCCGACCTTGCCGCCGGGGCCGGTATTTACAACAGTGCCGGTGGCGAGGTAACCATCGACACCGCCAATGTCACCGGCAACCTGGTGAACAACACCGAGATAGGCTACGGCGGCGGTATCTATACCGAAGGGAAACTGGAAATCGCTTCCAGCTCCGTGTCCGGCAATGCCGTGGAGGCGGAAGATCTCGCGGCCGGCGGCGGTATCTATGCCGATGGAAGCTTCGCCACGGTGACTGTTTCCGATACCACCATCGCCAGCAATACGGTCACGGCTTTGGACGGAGAAGCGTATGGCGGCGGCGCGGCCTTTGACGGGCTGGGGTCAGGAAAGGTAACGATCACCGGTAGCACCATTCGGGCCAACACCGCAACCGGCGACGTGGCCCGCGGCGGCGGTATTTATGCTTCCGAAACCGACGTTTCTCTCACCGACACCGATGTCACCGGCAACCAGGCGGTGGGCGCCGACGCGGCGGGCGGCGGCATTTATATGGATACCGGCAGCAGCAGCGCCGAACTGACCCTCACGACAAGCGAAGACGGCTCCATGACCATTAGCGGTAACACCACCTGGAGCGGCGACGAGGACGACGACAAGGCCATTGATAACGGAATCACCTTCGGCGGGTCCGGCAACGGAAGCCTGAACCTAGTGTCCGATGGCGTTATATATCTGGCGGATTCCATGGTGGTGGACGTGGACGGCAATTTCACCATGGTAACCGCCGGCGACGGCATCATTAATTGGGGTGGGAACAACACGTTCAAGACCGGTGCCGGTAGCACAACCACCATCGAACTGGGCGGAAGCGTGTACTTGACCAAGGATTTCCAGGCCACCTTCGAAAGTGAGGCCCAGTTGGAAATCAGCGCCACCTTCGGCTTCGACGGCCTGCGGGACAACGAAACCGCCATGTTCGACTTCTCCGGCGTCACCGGCAGCTCGCTAAAGTTTCTCAGCGACTCGGAACTGGCCATCGATCTCTCGTCGGAACTGCTGAGCGGCGATTTCGAATATCTCTTGGCGACCGGCTACAATGACAGCTTGGACGGCAAAACGACCTTCACCGATGACCATTACGACACGGAGCTCGTCAAAATAGGATCGGATGTCTGGATTAAGACCGCGTACACCTCCCTCTACCAGAACCTAATCGACAACGCCGACCCCAACACCAAGTCGGCCATCGACGCCGACGCCCTGACCGATCTCTTCCGGGAAATGTCGGCGGAGGAACGGGCGGCCTTTACCGAATCGCAATCCGCCTTCGACAACGCCACGCCGGGCTGGTACATGAACATGCCCCTGGCCGGCCTCGATACCCTGCTGGCCGGCGTCGATGCCGCCCGCACCTTCGGCCTCGGACATAACGGCTACGGCAGCGGCCTCTACGTCACCGGCCTCGCCTCGGACCTGGGCGTCGCCAACCTCGACCCCGACCTCGCCCGCTGCGGCACCCGGCTCTGGGCCGGCTATATCGGCGATTCCGATCGCATGGATTCCCACGGCGGCTACTACGGCTACAAGGCCACCCGCCACGGCTTCCTCATCGGCTTCAACTACGACAACGGCGAGGCCAGCTCCATCGGCATTTACGGCGGCTATTCCCACACCAAGACCAAAGCCCGGGGCATCACCGCCGAGGTCAAGTCCGACACTGGCCACTTCGGCGTCATCGGCCGGCTGGCGCCCGTGCGCGGCTTGCCGCAGCTGGGCTTCAGCGCCGACGCATCCTACACTTTCAGCAAAAACGACGGCAGCCGGGGCCGGGGCATCCTCAACAGCACCAGCGAATTCGACCAGAAATACTATACCCTCGGCCTGGAAGCGGAATACGTCACCCGCTTCGGCCCGGGCTTCTTCACCCCCTTCGCCTCGGCCCGTTACGTCCGGGTGCAGCAGGACGGCTTCACCGAAAAGGGCTTCCTCGCCGGCCACCTGGACGACGTCAAGGAAAACATCTTCCAGACCAAACTGGGCGCCCGCTTCGGCTACGATCACTGCGGCCCCACCCGCATGATCACCCCGGCCCTCACCGTGGCCTGGCGGCATGACTACGGCACCAACCAGTACAGCTCCAACGCCGTCTACAACGTGCCGGAACCCATCGTCCCCATCGTCTACAAGGTGCGCTCGGCCAAGGCGGACCGCAACTCCGTGGACGTCGGCGCCTCGGTGCGGGCCCTTCTCAATACCGACACCACGACTCCCATGGGCGTCAATCTCGGCTATAACCTGAACGCCTCCAGCAACAAGCGCAACCATTCGGTGTATGTGGGGTTTGATCTGAGCTTCTGAAGAAGAGGTGGGTAACCCCAAGACGCACAACTCGCTTCGCTCTTGTGCTCCAAGCGGAAGCCGCGCGGGCTCCTGCCTGGCCGTAATGACGATTGCCAGGGTTGACGGTTCCTGGCGCCCGCGCGGCATTAATTAAGAATTTGGGGGCTGGTCGCGCCCCCAAACCCCGCGACCCACTAGCGTGGGGGCCTGAACCCTCTCGGGGCGGCGCCGCGCGCAAGGGAGGGTGCGATCGGTATTCGGGGTATACGCATAGCGATCCATACAGGAAAGAATGGGCGGGGTACCCTACTCCTCGCCCGGCTGCATCAGGATATGGGGCGGCCACTCGTCGGGGCGGTCAGCCAATTCCAACCACAACCGCCGGCCAAGCACCGTCTCCGGCTCGGCCCGCAAACGGTCGCGGTCAAACCAAGCCACCTCCTCCACCCCATCGCCCGCCTCGGGCGCAAACGACTCCCGGCGCCAGTCCTCCGCCGCAATCGGCTCGGCCTGAAACATATGCAGCGTCAAATGCAGACTCCACGCCGGCTCAATCCGCTCAATCACCCCCATATGGCGGATCAGCCGCACCGCCACACCCGTCTCCTCCCGCATCTCCCGTCGGGCCGTGTCCGCCAAGGATTCACCATGATGGTGGCCGCCACCCGGCAAACTCCATTTCACCGCGTCGGCATACCGTGTCTTCACCATCAGCAACCGGCCGCGCTCGTCCCGAAGAAAAACGCAGGCGGCAGAAACGATCTTCTCCGGATCCAAGCGGCGAATCTTCTTCACCAACAACGTGGTGCTTACGCCCGGCAACAACGGCGTGATCACGATTCGGCCGCCGCCCGCCTCTACCGCCGCGCGCTCGGCCGGGTCCAAAGAATCCGGGGAATAGTCGCCGGCCTTGGTCCACACCGCTGGCTGGATGGCAGCCAACTCCCGATCGCACCGCTCACCGTCAAACACCACCACCCGATCCACCGCCTCCATGGCGGCCACCACCGCCGCCCGGTCGGCTTCGGAACACAACGGCCGGCCATCGCCCTTGAGCTCCCGCACCGATCGGTCGCTGTTGATGCCGACCACAAGGACATCCCCCAACGCCCGGGCCGCCGCCAGCGATCGGGCATGGCCGGCATGGAAGAGATCGAAACAACCGTTGGTCCACACCACCCGCTTGCCCGCCCGCCGCCAAACGGCACACTCCGCCGCCACCTCGGCCAACGGCCGAACTTTCGCCGAATCTTCCGGCATCAGCGCACCTGCCCGTCGCCGTCCACCAGCCATTTGTAGGTGGTGAGCCCTTCCAGACCAACCGGCCCCCGGGCATGGAGCTTGTCGGTGGAAATACCGATCTCCGCCCCCAGCCCGTATTCGAAACCGTCGGCAAAACGGGTCGAGGTATTCACC
>JAJBSZ010000207.1 GCA_020861125.1 Planctomycetota bacterium
CTCACCATCGGCGACGGCCTGGTGTCGCAGATTCCCGACCTCCTCATCAGCGTCGGCTCCGGCCTGCTCGTCACCCGTTCCGCCGGCCGCACCGAATTCGGCAACGAACTCCTTGGCCAGTTCTTCGGCCAGGAAAAGCCCATCGCGGCGGCGGCGGTGCTGATCGGCGCTCTCGGCCTTTCGGGTCTGGTCGGGCTTACCCCCTTCCCGGCGGCGCCGCTCATGGTGGTCTCCGCCCTGGCCTTCGCCTTCTGGTTCGTGGCCCGCAAGACCATGAGCCGGGCGGCGGTGGAAACCCGGGAACGGGCGGCAGCGGAAAAGCAGCGCGCGGACGAGGACGCGGCCAAACCGGCTCAGGACAAGGTGGAAAACCTCCTGAAGGTGGACGCCATGGAACTGGAGGTCGGCTACGGCGTGGTGCCGCTGGTGGATACCCAGCAATCGGGCGGCGGCGGGTTGTTGGCGCGGGTGCAGATGATCCGGCAGCAGCTGGCGCTGGAACTGGGCATCATCGTCCCGCCCATCCGCATCCGCGACAACATCCAGCTCGAGGCCAACGAGTACGTCATCAAGATCCACGGCGCGCCGGTGGCTCGGGGCACCGCCGAGGCGGATCGCTTCATGGCCATCGACTCCGGCGCCGCCAGCGAGAAGCTGGACGGCGACGAGACCATCGAACCGGCCTTCGGCATGCCGGCGGTGTGGATCTACCCCTCCAGCCGCGAATACGCCGAGCGCATCGGCTACACGGTGGTGGACGCGGAAACGGTGGTGGCGACCCACCTCACCGAAGTCATCCGCTCCCGCGCCGCCGAACTCCTCACCAAGGACGAGGTCCGGAAGCTCCTGGACGCGGTCAAGGAATATTCCCCCGGCACGGTGGAGGAGGTGGTGCCCACCGTCCTGTCGGTCACCGAGATCCAGAAGGTGCTGCAGAACCTGTTGATCGAAAAGGTGTCGATCCGCAACCTGGGCGCCATCCTCGAGGTCCTCGGCGACGTCGGCCGCCGCACCAAGGATCCGGATATCCTCACCGAATTCGCCCGCAACGGCTTGAAGCGCTGGCTGTGCAACGAATACGCCGTGCCCGGCACCCGCAAGCTCAACGTCGTCACCATGGATCCGCGGCTGGAGGAGCAACTGCAGCAGCATATCGAACACACGGACAGCGGGTCCTTCATCACCCTGCGGCCGGCGGCGACGCAGAAGCTGGTGGAGGCCATCTCGGCCGAGGTGCAGCGTCAGGTGCAGAGCGGCAACAACCCGCTGCTCCTCACCGGACCGCAGATCCGCCTGCACGTCAAGCGACTGACCCAGAACCGGCTGCCGATGCTGGTGGTGATGAGCTACAACGAGGTACTGCCGGACTACGAGCCGGTGTCGGTGGGGATGGTCAAGGTCGATCTCAACGGCTGACGCCGGCAGAACAAACGCCGGCCCGACGACGGCGGATAGCCGACGATGCGGGGCCGGCGATCAAGAAGTGACGCGGGATGCGCCGGCAGCGGCGGATCGGAAATGTCAGAGGCCGGCAACGGCGGAGCGGCACCAGGACGACGGACAGCGGGGCGACGGTGAACCAGAACAGGACGCATATCTTCAAGGGCAAAACCTACGTCGAGGCCGTGGCCAAGGCGAAGACCAAGCTCGGCAAGGATATCAGCATCGTCAACCGCCGCGACGTCAAGGAATCCAACCTGTTCAGCAAGCTCACCTCGGGCAAGCTGGGCGGCGACTCCCTGTCGGTGGAGCTGGAGGTGGCGGTCACTCCGCCGGACGCCAAGACGGCGCGGGCGGAGGCGACGGCACCGAACCCGCTCCTGCGCACCTACGCCAAGGCGCTGGAGGGGGTGGAAAAGCATTCCCCGGCGGCCCGGGCGGCGATGCAAGCGGCGGGCGCGCCCTACCTTGCCGTGGGCGAAACCGCCACCGGCATCGCCGGCCGTCTGGACGAACTCAAGCGGGCCCTGGAGCAGTCCAGCCGTGAGAACGCCGACATGCGGCACGAGCTGCGGCTGATGATCTCCCTGCAGGCCCGGGGCGGCGTGCCGGCGGTGACGCCGGATCTGCTGGCCGCCTACCGCCGGCTGATCGGGGCCGACGTGGACGAGGCGCTGGCCCGGGACATCGTCGAAGGGATTGGGCGGGACCAGCCGGGCATCGCCGGCGAGGCGGCGGTGCTCCGGGCGCTCCGGGAGGCGGTGGCCCGGCGCATCCCGGCGGCGGGTCCGGTGCTGCTGGCCGAGGGCCGGCCAACGGTGGTGGCGATGGTGGGACCGTCCGGCGTCGGTAAGTCCACCAGCGTCGTGAAGCTGGCCATCCAGTACCGCATGAAGGGCGGCAAGTCGGTCGGGGTGGTGAACGAGGACCTCCGCCGGCCCGGCGCCGACGGCCAGATCACCAACCTGGGCCGCCTCTTCGGCATCAGCGTCAACACCGTAGCCGAGCCGGAGGAAATGGCGGACGTGGTGCAGTCTCTCGCGAACCGCGACGTGATCCTGGTGGACACCGGCGGCCGTTCACCCCGGGACGCGCGGGGCATCGACCGCCTGGCGCGTATCCTCCGCGCCGCCGACGCGGACGAGATTCATCTGCTGCTGTCGGGCGTCAGTTCGGAAAAGATGATGCGGGAGACGGTGGCGCGGTACGAACCATCCGGCTTCGACCGGATAATCATGACCAAGCTGGACGAATGCGTGTCCTTCGGCAGTCTGGTGAACGTCGGGTCCGGCCTGGCCGCCGGCATCAGCTACGTCACCACCGGCCCGGACTACACCACGCCGATCCAGCCGGCCGACAGCGGCGAGCTGGCCGATATCGTGCTCGGGCTGGCGACGGTGGCGGTGGAACCGGACGAGGCGGAGGCGCCGGCAAAGAAGACCGGCGGGTGACAGCCGCTCCGCCGGGGAGGCCGGGGACGAGAGCAGGCAGTGACGGGAGACAGGCGCCATGATGGCGAGGAAACTGGCGGGGTTTTTTGCCTTTTTGGGCATCATGGTCTACCTCGCCAACTGGTTGTATTCTTCCTTTCATCCCGACCGGGGTGGGACCATGGCCATGTCGGCCGAGCGGGCGTGGGAGGTGGGGATCTACCTGGCGGCGGCATTTTTCCTGCTGGGCCTGTTTGTCTCCACCCTGGGCATCGCCCTGGTGCAGGAGACCCTGGCGGAGACCCGCAGCCGGGATATGGAACGGAAATTCCGGGCCAAGACCACCTACGATCGGATCGTCAACCTGTCGATGGATCCGGCCGAGGCCGCCCTGGGCGAGGAAGGCGCGGGCGCGCCGGAGCCGGTGGCGACGGACGAGGAGGAAGAATGATCGGGCTGCAACGTATCCCGGCGGAAAACCATTCGCAGACGAAGAACACACGCTAATTTCACTCACAGGAGGTGCGAGACATGAACGAGTATGTGGAAGACTACGTGGCGCCGCCGCCGCTTTCCGAAGCCGAGGAAGCGGAACTCTGGAGGCGGTACACCACCACCGGCGACGAGGAGGCCCGGGCCAGGCTGATCGAAAATTACATCCCCCTGGTGTTCGACATGGCGGAGCGGATGTCCAAGAAGTTTCCAACCTACCTGGACGTCCAGGACCTGATCAGCTACGGCAACTTCGGCCTGCTCGACGCCATCCGCAAATTCAACCCGGCCGAGGGGGTGAAATTCTCGACCTACTGCAACCGGCGCATCAACGGCGCCATCGTCGACGAATTGCGGCGCCTGGACTGGCCGTCGCGGCAACTGCGGCAAAAGGTGAATCTGGTCAAGCGCACCCGCGAAGAGCTTGAGGTCAAGTTCGGCCGCGCCGCCCACGACGAGGAAATGGCGGAACACCTGGGCTTGAACGCCACCCAGTACGCCGACCTCATGCGCGACGTCCAGATCAAGTCCATGGTGTCTCTGGACCGCAAATGGGACGAGAACGACGACAACGACGTCGGCCCCATCGAGATGATGCCCGACACCCGCGCCCCGGACCCGCTGACCGAACTCACCCGGGCCGAGATCAAGGAAGTGGCGATGAAGGGCCTGTCGGAAGACGAGAAACAGGTGCTCATCCTCTATTACTATGAAAACCTGAACCTGAAGGAGATCGGTCTGGTGCTGAACCTCTCCGAGAGCCGGGTCTGCCAGATCCACCAGAAGACCCTGAATTTCCTCCGGCAGAAGTTCACCCAGCGCCAGATTTCGCCCTATTCCCTCTGACGGCGGCGGCACCGCCCGGGGGAAGAAAACATCCCGCCCATCGCCGGCCCGGCCCGGGGATTGGCGGGATGTTTCGCGTCCCGGCGGCCGGACCGCCGGCGGCAGGAAAACCGACGGCTTGGGCATTGCCGAAAACCCGCCGGGACCGTACAATACTCGGGGAAACTTCGCACCGAACGGGAAGGGTATGCAGACAAAGCGCACACCGGCGGAAACGGATATCGAGCAGAAAAACCGCGATTTGGCGGTGGCCGCGGCCATCGCCCTGCACGAACAGCGGGCCGACGACATCGTGGTCCTGGACGTGCGCGCCCTCGCCGACTACGCCGATTACTTCGTCATCGCCTCGGCCGCCAGCAGCACCCGGATGCGCGGCGCCGCCCGCCACGTCGAGCGGACCTTGGCCAAGCGCGGCGGCAAGCGGCTCAACCAGCCCGATCGGGACGCGGGCTGGATTCTCATCGACTTTGGCGACATCCTCGTCCACATCTTCGATACCCAAGCCCGGGACTTCTACCGGCTGGACGAGCTGTGGGGCGATGCGCCGGAAGTGGACTGGCGGTTCGGACAGCGGGACGACACACCGTGAAGAGAAGGCGGGTATGACCACCATCAAAATTATCGGCGCCACCGGCTACGGCGGTCTGGGCATGATCGAGATTCTGCTCCGGCATCCGGAATTCACCCTCACCGCAGTCGCAGCCACCCATGACGTGGGAAAACCCATCTCCGCCGTCTGGCCCTATCTGGAAGGCTACTGCGA
>JAJBSZ010000344.1 GCA_020861125.1 Planctomycetota bacterium
TCGCGACGCCGGGCGGGGCGACGGGCTGTTCCTCCAGGACAAACCCGCCGTCTACCTCTACGAGCAGGTGTTCACGAACGGCGGCCGGGAATATGTGCGGCGGGGATTTTTCGCCCGCGTCCGGCTGTCGGAATGGGGCCAGGAGGGCATCTACCCCCATGAAAAAACCCTGTCCGGCCCGAAGCAGGATCGGCTGGAACTGATGCGCGCCACCCGGGGCAACCTGGAGCCGATCTTCGGCCTGCTGGCGGATCCGGAAGGCGAGGTGGCCGGCGTCCTCGAGGGGCTGGTCGACTACCCGCCGGCCCTGGACATCCGCGACGACGACGGGGTACAAAACCGGTTGTGGGTGGTGGATGATCCCGACCGCCTGCACCGGCTGTTGTCCCTGATGCCGGCGCCGGAGATCTACATCGCCGACGGCCACCACCGTTACGAGACCGCCCTCGGCTACCAGTCGGAGGTGCGGGAGAAGATGCAGGCTGCCGGCCAGGTGCCGCCCTTGCGAGGTGATCTCGATTCCGACTACATCATGATGTTCATCGTCCCCGACGCCGATCCGGGTCTGGTTATCTGGCCCACCCACCGGGTGGTGTACGGGTTGCCCGATTTCGACCCGGAGCGGTTTCTCGCCGCCTGCGCCGAGCACTTCGACGTCGCGCCCACCACCCGCGACCGCCTCGAGGCGGAGCTGTCGGCGTCGGACCTGCCCGCCTTCGGCTTCGTTGTCGGCGACCGGCTGTACCGCCTGACTCTCCGCTCCCGCGACCCCATGGACGCGGCCCATCCGGAGGCGGCCGACGCCTGGAAGGTGCTGGACGTATCGGTGCTGCACAGCCTGATCATGGACCGCCTGCTGGGCATCGACGAAGGAAAATTGCTCCGCAAGGAGAATATCCTCTATTCGAAGTCGGTGGACGACACCCTCGAGCGGGTCGGCAGCGGGCGGGACGGAGCCCAATGCGGCTTTATCCTTCGAGCCACGCCCATGCAGCAGGTGCGGGATATCGCCGAAGCCGGCGCGGTCATGCCCCAGAAATCCACTTATTTCTACCCGAAACCGCTGTCCGGGATGGTGTTCCATCTGTTCTGGTAAGGGTTTTTGGTAAAGCGCCGGCCGGTTGCCGACCGCAGCCGCCGGCTGGAGGGCACGCAATGCGACGCATCACGCTGCTCACGGTTGTAGTTTTCTGGGCCGCGGTGGGATTGGTCCCGCCGGCGCCGGCGGCGACGCCGGAGGAGGAGATCCGGTTCCGGGCCGAGATCGACGAGGGCATCGCCCTGCTGCGGTCGGGGGAAACGGGCGAAATCCAGCGGGCCATCGCCAAGTTCAAGGCCGCCAACAAAATCAACCCCGAGAGCGCCGAGGCGTATTACTGGCTGGCCCTGGCCTATTCCGACCTGCCCAATTACCGCATCGCCGCCAACAATGCCCGTCAGGCCACCGTCTACGACGACAAGCTGGCCGAAGCCTGGTCGGTGTGGGGGCAGGCGCTCCTCTACCAGTGGGAATGGGCCGAAGCCCTGCAGAAATTGGAAATGGCCCAGCGGCTGGCGCCGGACGATCCGGTCATCCTCTACAACCTCGGCCGCCTGCACTACCACGGCCGGCAGGATCCCTCCGCCGCCCTGCCCTATTTCCGCACCGCCTGGCAGCGGGGCCAGGCGGAACGCCACGACACGCCGGCCCTGGCCACCCTCGCGAGCAATGCCCGCATGTACATGGGGCTGTGCGAATACGACCGGGGGCTGGAGAGCGGCAACGACCTGTTCCTCAACAATGCCATCAACGCCTTCGTCGATGTCCTGCGGGAACAGCCGGAAAACTACGAGCTCCACCTGCGGCTGGCCCTGGCCTACCGCAAGAGCAACCGCTCCGGCGAATGCGAAAACCTCCTCATGAACATCCACAAAGTCCTGGATCAGAGCGGCGCCGACCGCCAGCTCCTGGCCGAGGTCAACCTCCAGTTGGCGGATTTCTACCTCAAGGATCCGGTGCACCGGAACCCGATGTTCGCCGTGGCCTATTTCCGTGATTTTGTCCGGCAGACCGAGGAATCGCCCCACCGGACCCATCCGTGCCTGGATTTGGTGCGGGACTTTCTGGCCCGACAGGACTACCTGACGGAGCAGGAGGAAATGGGCGCCGGCCCGTTTTCCCGGGCAGACCTGCCGCGCCCGTCCGGACCGGGGGCGGTCAGGTAGCCCGACGCCCCGCCGCCGTTGGGAGAGGGGAACCGTTATCGGGCTCCGGGACCACACCATGGAACACGCTTCGACCTGTGCCGTGACCGTCAACGGCGGTCGCGCCGCCTTTTCCTGCCGCGCCGGCTTGACCCTGTTTGCCGCCCTGCGGATCAACCGCCTGCCCTTGCCCACCGGTTGCGGCGCGCGCGGCCTGTGCGGCGGCTGCCGGGTCCGGCTCGACGCCGGCGCCGCGCCGGACCCCACCGACAGCGAGCGGCGGCTCTTGTCCGACGCCGAGCGGGCCGAGGGATACCGCCTGGCCTGCCAGCTCCACCTCGCGGGCGACGTCGCCATCACCATTCCGGACTTTGTCTTCGGCGCCGCCGAGCATTCCGTCACCCTGACGGCCGTCACCGAACTGACCCACGACATCCGCCGGTTCCATTTCCGGCTGGCGCCGGGGGATCGCCTGCCGCACCGGGCGGGCCAGTTTGTGTCTCTGGCGGCCGCCATTCCCGGCAGCCACGTCCGGGCGGTGCGCTGCTTCTCCTTCGCCACCCCCGCCTCGGTGGAGGACAGTCTGGATCTGATCATCCGCCGCAACCCCACCGGCGTGCTCACCCCGTACCTGTTCGACCAGGCCCTTCCGGGCGACAGCCTGACGGTGACCGGGCCCTACGGCGATTTCTCGCTGCGGCCCGGGACGGCGCCCTGCGTCTGGATCGCCGGCGGATCGGGACTGTCGCCGTTTCTCGGCATGATCCGGGATCTGGTGGATCGCCAAGAGACCGAGCGGCAGGTGGATCTATTTTTCGGTGCGGTGCGTCCGGGCGACCTGTACTACCTGGATCTGCTTCAGGACATCGAACGGGAAAACGCCTGGTTCCGCTTCGTCCCCGCCCTGTCCGGCGATGAACGGACGGACCGGTGCCGGGAATACGGCCTGATCACGGAGGTGGTGGCGCGCCGGCTGGGGGACGCCAGCGGGGCGGAAGGCTATCTCTGCGGGTCCCCCGGGATGATCGAGGCCTGCATCGCCGTCCTCACCGCCAAGGGCATGGCCAGGGAAAACATCACGTACGACCGGTTCTAATAATTCAGTTGTAGATGGGGCCAGAACTGCGTCCTTGCCGGTCTGGCGCAACATGAGGGGATGATGACCGCGACTGCAAAACCGATTCTGGTCTACGACACGACCCTGCGGGACGGCTGCCAGGGCGAGGGCATCAATTTTAGCCTCGAGGACAAGCTGCGCCTGGTCGATCTCCTGGACAGCCTCGGCTTCCACTATATCGAAGGCGGCTGGCCCGATTCCAACCCCAAGGACATGGAGTTTTTCCGCCGCATGCGCGGCCGGCGCCTGAGCCACGCCCGCCTGGTGGCCTTTGGATCCACCCGGCGCTCCGGCAACCCGCCCTCCCGCGACGCCAACCTGGCCGGCATCCTCAAGGCCGGCGCCCCCGCCGCCGCCCTCGTCGGCAAGGCCTGGGATCTGCACGTGCGGGACGCCCTGCGGGTCTCCCTGCCGGAAAACCTCGACATGATCGGATCCTCCGTCGCCTACCTCAAGCGCCGGCTGGACCAGGTGTTTTTCGACGCCGAGCACTTCTTCGACGGCTACCGCCGCAACCCCGAGTACGCCCTGGCCGCCCTGGACGCCGCCCTCGCCGCCGGCGCCGACGCGGTGGTCCTGTGCGACACCAACGGCGGCAGCCTGGTGCATGAGATAACCGAGGCGGTGGACGCGGTGCGGCAACGCTTCCCGGCGGCCGGCATCGGCATCCATTGCCACAACGACGCCGGCATGGCGGTGGCCGGTACAGTGGCAGCGGTGCGGCACGGTGCCGGTATGGTCCAGGGCTGTCTCAACGGCTTTGGCGAGCGCACCGGCAACGCCGACCTCTGCGCCGTGCTGCCGGTGCTGGAACTCCGCTGCCGCCGGCGCTGCATCGGCAAGCGGAACCTGCGGAAATTGACCACCGCCAGCCGCTTCGCCTACGAGCTGGCCAACCTCGGCCGGCGGCCGGAACAGCCCTTCGTCGGCGACAGCGCCTTCGCCCACAAGGGTGGCCTGCACGTCTCCGCCATGGCCCGGAACGACCGCACCTATGAGGCCTTTCCGCCGGAGGCGGTCGGGAACACCCGGCGCATCCTGATTTCCGAGCTGGCGGGGCGGGCCAGCGTCATCGCCCGCTACCCGGATCTCGCCGACCGGCCGGAGGCGCTGGCGGCGGTGTTGGCGGAGGTGATGCGGCTGGAGAATCAGGGCTACGCCTTCGAGAACGCCAACGCCTCCTTCACCCTGCTGGTCCGCCGGGTCCTGGGCATCCATGAGCCGACCTTCGAGCTCCTGGGCTTCCGGGCCGCCTCCGAGGAGCGGGCCGAGGGCGTGTGCCTGTCCGAGGCCTCGGTCAAAATGCGCATCGGAACAGTGGAACTGCACACGGTGGCCGAGGACGCCCACGGCCCGGTGGCGGCTTTGGATCACGCCCTCCGCAAGGCCCTGGTGCACGTCTACCCCTACTGCGACGGCATGCGCCTGAGCGACTACCGGGTGCATATCGTGAACGAGCAGGCCGCGGCCGCGGCCAAGGTCCGAGTGGTTATCGGGTGCCGCGAGGGCCGCCGCACCTGGGGCACGGTGGGCGTGTCGGAAAACATCCTGGACGCCTCCTGCCAGGCCCTGGTGGAGAGCTTCCAGTACCTGATCCTCCGCCACGGCGGCGGCGCCTCCGCCCGCCCCCGCCACCGGCTGCACCGGGCC
>JAJBSZ010000082.1 GCA_020861125.1 Planctomycetota bacterium
GGTGATGGCTATCGAACAGGAATTCGACATCCGGTTCACTGGCGAAGAAATGGCGGCGGCGGTATCTTTGCCGCGGCTGGTGGCGGCTTGTGGGGAAAAAGTGGGTGGCACGACGGAACGGTGACGTGGAGGTGCCGGTCGCACGGTGATAGGATGGGTTCCGGACTATGGCTTCTTTACCGCAGGGTGCAAGAAAAGACGACGACGCCGACCGAAAGGGCGGCGACGGGGCGGCCGCGCCGGCGATCAGCGTGATCATCCCGGTGTACAACGCCCGTTCCTGGTTGGATGAATGCCTGACGAGTGTGCTGGCCCAGGGGGAGGTATCGTTCGAGGTGATCCTGGTGGACGACGGATCCACCGATGGCAGTGGCGAGCTGTGCGACCGGTGGCGGGCGGCGGACAGACGGTTCCGGGTTATACACACCGCCAACGCCGGCGTCGCCGCCGCCCGCAACCACGGCCTGGAGGCGGCCCGCGGCGAGTTCGTGGTGTTTGTCGACGCGGACGACCTGGTGGAGCCGGGCGCCTTCGCGGCCCTGCTGGCGGCGCAGCGGGAACATGACGCCGATTTCGTCCGCGGCGCCTGGCGGATGGTGATAACGATGGCACGGCACCCGGTGCCCACCCGACTGTTGCCGGCCACCCGTTCCCTGGCCTACATCGAGGATGTCGACGGCGAGCCGAGGGTTTTTTTCACGGGGATGGTGTGTGCGGCGCTGATCCGGCGGCAATTCATCGAAGCGCACCGGTTGCGGTTTGAAGACATGTTGAGCGGTGAGGACGTCACGTTCATTCTGGCCATCGCCGCGTTGCCTTGCCGCTTCCATTACCTGGATCGCTCGATCTTCGTCTACCGGCGTCAGGAGGAGAATTCGCTCACTCTCACCTTTTCCGCCAGCATGCCCCGACGGCTCCGGGATCAGCGGCGCGGCCTGGTTGCGTTGGATAATTTTCTGGCCCGGCGGTACGATCCGGAGCGCGTCGCCACCGCCGTGGGCGGTAGCGTGATGGACAATCTGTTGCGTTCTCTCGTGGCCTGCGCCGCCGCCAGCCTAACGGGCGGCGGCGAGGATGCCTGGCGAGAATTCGCCGCGACCTGTGCCGACCCCGCTTGGCGACGGTATCTGCCGTACTATCGCCGGGAGGGCCATCCGGAACGCAGCTGGCTCCTACCGGTATTGGTCCGTCTCGGCTGGCGGCGGCTGGCGTTCCGGCTCTGCCGGCGGAAAGCCCGCAAACGCTACGGACCGCAGTTCGCCGCCGCGGCCGCGGCAGGCCGGGGTGAGGGATAGCCCATGGCCGCACCTTGTCTCTCCGTGATCATACCTGTCTACAACGCCGCACCCTGGTTGCGGCAGTGCCTGGACAGCGTGGTGGGTCAGGAGGGACCCACCGCCGAGATCCTGCTGGTGGACGACGGCTCCACCGACGGCAGCGGTGATATCTGCGATGAGTACCGGTCGCGAGATAACAGGGTGATCGTGCTGCACGGCGCCACCGCCGGCGCCGGCCCCGCCCGCAACCGCGGCCTGGAGCGGGCGCGGGGGGAATTCCTGGTGTTCGTCGACGCCGACGACCTGGTGGAGCCGGGGGCATTCGCCGCCCTGGTGGCGGCCCAGCGGGAGAGCGGCGCCGACGTGGTGCGGGGCGCGTGGCGTGTGATCACTGCGGACGGCCAGCCGGGAACGATGCGGCAGACGTACTATCCGGCACGGCGCGGGATGGCGTATATCCAGGAGGAGGGTGACCGTCACCGGGTGTGTTTTAATCCCACGGTATGGGCCGCCCTGTTCCGGCGGACGTTCCTGACGGACCACGGGGTGCGGTTCGAGCACCGCCTGAGCGGTCAGGATGCCCTTCTGGTTCTTGCCCTGACCCGGCTGAACCCGCGGTATCGCTACCTCGATCGGATCGTGTACGCCTACCGCCGGCAGGCGTTCAATTCCATTACCCTGACCTTCAGTCCCAGCAAGCGCCAGCGGATCCGGGACCAGCGGGTTTTTTTGGATGCGTTGTACCAGTATTTCCTGGCGGAAAATGACCCCGGAACGGTGGATGCCGCCATGGGCGAAATATACGTGGACCTTATGTTCCGCTATCTGGTGGTGTGCGCCGCCAGCAGCCTGCTGTCGGGCGGGACGGAAGCGGCGGCGGAATTTTCCCGCGTCTTCGACGACTCGAGCTGGTCGCGGTTTCTTCCTGGCTATTTCCGGGAGCGGACCGCCGGGCGAAGCTGGCTGCTGCCGTGGCTGTACCGCCTTGGCTGGCGGCGGCTGGCGTTCGCCCTCTGTCGCCACAAGGCCCGCCGTCGGTACGGCCCGGAGATCGCCGCCCTTAGCGCATCCACCTCTGACGGAGAATGACATGGAAGAGCGCGTGGAACCGAATTCGGTGGCGACGGACGGTAATCCTGAAGCCCCGTGCATCACAGTCATAATTCCGGTATACAACGGACGGCCGTGGCTGGACCAGTGCCTGGAAAGCGTGCTGGGGCAGGAGGGCCCGAGCTTCGAGGTGATTCTTGTGGACGACGGCTCCACCGACGGCAGCGGCGCCATGGCCGACGCCTGGGCCACCCGGGACCCCCGCCTGCGGGTCGTGCACACCGCCCAGTCGGGTACCTATCCGGCCCGCAACCGCGCCTTGGACCTCGCCCGGGGGGAATTTCTGTTCTTCGTCGACGCCGACGACTGGATCGATCCCGGGACCTTCGACTATCTCCGCCGCACCCAGCGGGATACCAAAGCGGATTTCCTACGACTGCAACGGCGCATGCATTTTCCCGATGGGCTGATCCCGGGAACGACAATTTCTCAGTCCCGACGCCTTCCACGGGAAGGTCTGGTCGAACTGGTCGAAGAGGACGGCCGGCTAACGGTTGTTTTCGCCGGCAATATTACTGCCGCTCTTATTCGCCGGTCCCTCCTTACCGATAACGGTATCAAATTCCGTGAGGATATTCTGAGCGGCGCTGACAGCCTTTTGATTCTTGATCTGGCTGCGATACCGCACCGCTATGTTTTCTGTAACGTAGCATTATATCATTATAGGCGCCAGTTTGCCAATTCCCTCACCCTTACCTATTCGCCAACCAAAACTAGAAGAGCTGAGAACCAACTCCTGGTGCAGGAAGAATCGATCCGGTACATTGAGGGACGCTGGGGAGCCTCGGCGGCAGAACAAGCCATGGGTGACGGCTATATTAATTCCTTCATTCGGTATCTGGTTTCATGTGCCGCCGACGCGGTTGCGACGGACGGTGAGGAGCCGTTTATCCGATTTCGCGGAGCTTTTCTCTCCGGTACCTGGCGACGGTTTCTACCGCACTATCGTCCGGCCGATAACCGTAACAAAAGTCGGCTGCTCCCGCTGTTGCTGAGGCTGGGATGGGTTCGGGCGGGGTTCTGGCTCTGCCGACGCAAGGCTCGTATTCGCTACCGGCGTGAGTTGTCGGCGCTGACTGCTGCCGATTAATGCCCTATTTGCACGGTGTATAGCAGGACAGAAAGGGAAAAGGGAGCAGGTATGGACGACACCACGGCACGGGCGATCCTGGAAAAATTGGAGGCTCTTGAAACGCGGTTGGTCAGCATCGATAAAACCATAGCCAACCACGGCGCTATCCTGGACCGCATCCACAAACGGGCGGTAAGCCATCTTTTCTTGTCCATAATGGACCGGATTGCTCCCAGCGTCCTCGACGCCCTGATGCCGCCGGTGGCCCCGTCCCTCCTCGGGGATCTAACCGGATTCGGCGAGCTCCTAGCCTCCCGCTGGCTGCGCGATTCGGTGGGACGCGCCCTGTCCGGTCTCGGAACCAGCATGACCGGAATGGCGCCGGAGGAGCGAGAAAAGTTGGTGCAGCGGGGCGTGGAAATTTCCTCCTTCCTGGGTGGAAGCGGCCGGGGCGAGGCCTACCGGGTGTATCTGGAATTCCTTCTCTATGGACTGTACCGGAAATGGGAATATGTTGTCCCGATCGGTCAGGATTTTGTTTCCCATTGCCGTGACCTCCGCACCGGCAGCGTCCGGCTGGCCTGGGCTATCGCCCTTGCCGCGTTTGCTGAAACCGGCTGCGAAGAGGAAGCGGCACATACTCTGAGTCGTTACCGGGAATACTACGGTGAATGCGGCCTGGAGCAGGTACCGTACGCGGCGTATCACGCCAATCGGTTGGGCGGTCTGGGAGAAAAAAGTGATTTTGTCGCCTCAATGGTCCGGGAGGTTCGCGGCCATGCCAACAGCGGGTTTTTGGCCGAATTTCTCGCCGGAAAAAGCGTGGCGGTGGTTGGCCGCGGTCCGCAAGAAAAAGGCAAAGCCCGAGGAAAGGAGATTGACGATCACGATATCGTGGTCCGGGTGAACCATCGGCCATCTCCGGCGTACTACGCCGACTACGGCAGCCGGACAGACGTGTTGTACTGCGCCGCTCCCTCCTTGGTGGACGAGAATCCTGGACGGTTCGCGGTACTGGCTACCTTTATGCTGGAGCATATTCAGATCTCGCCACGGGCAATTTGCCAGTGGAAACAAATTCTTGACCATCGGAAGTTTTCTCTGGTCACACCAACCCGGGAGAACCTCCGCGACCTCTTTACCGTGTGCGAAGAGCTCCGCGTCCGCCCGACCTCCGGTATGGTGGTTCTGGCTTGGATGAAGAATCTCATTCCGGCGCTCTCTGTCCGGGATGTCTACGGGTTTTCCCACTGTGGCACGATACCGAAAAAGGTGGAACACTTCGACGGTACGGTTCCGGTATGGGACAAACTTTTTAGTGTTCACGACCTGGAAAGGGAAAAGCTGGTGTTTGAAAGGATCCTCGGTGTCGCACCTCGGGCGGACGATGCGCCGGACCGGCCGAACGGCGGGACACCGGCTGGCCCGGCCGAAGCGCCCACGGAACCGGGAACCCCATGAACCGGGACCACGACGAGGTACTCGGC
>JAJBSZ010000432.1 GCA_020861125.1 Planctomycetota bacterium
GCAACAGGAAAAAAGAACGACCACCACCAGCGGCATACGACATGGCATCGGTAGACCCTTACATAGGGCAAAATCAGTTGCACGTACAACTATAAATACGGCAATACCTAGTTTCCTATGAAACTCAACTTCACGCGACGATAGGCCTGATAAGACGTTTATAGGTTACAAAACTACCTTTTCCGGCAGTGATGTCAAGTTTTTCTCAAGAAAATCCGGCAATATCATGAAAAATGACGAGGAATCGGTCGCCTTTTCGGTTGGATTGGAAACTTAAAATCCTGGGTGCTGCTGGTACTTGATGGGGTCATGAAACCGGGATGGCTGGCCAGGGACAAGGCGCCCGAGGGGCGGATGGTCCTGTGGCCGGCAACAGGGCAGGGAGGTCGGAAGTCAATCGGGCAGGTGGTGGGGTACCACCGTTCAGGCAGGCGGACGCTGGTCCTGCATTTTGCCCAGGCAGTAGACGAAGGTTTCCTTGGTTTTGTCGATATGGTGCTGCATGGCCCGGCAGGCTTCCTCCGGATCCCGGTTGGCGATCGCCTGCCAGACAGCCATGTGTTCGTCGTAGGATTCGGTGAGCCGGTGGTCGCGGAGGACCTCGATCTCCTTACCCACCCGGGTGAGTTCGGGAATGATGGTGCCCATGATGACGGAGAGAAACCGGTTATGGGCGGCATTGGCAATATTGATGTGGAAGCGACATTCCACCTCGATCACCACCTTGGCCTCGTCAACATACCGCCGGTAGGTGCGGAGTTCGTCGCCGATCCGTTCGATCTCCTCATCGGTGGCGTGCATGGCGGCACGGAAGGCCACGTTGGGTTCCAGGATTTCCCGGACATCGAGCAGTTCCAGGTGGTCGTTGGTGCCGAACTGGACGATGTTGTTGAGAAAATCACCGTAAATCTCAAACGATAAATCGTTGACGATGGTGCCTTTGCCAGGAATGGAGCGAAACACCCCATAGAGCTCGAAGGTCTTGATGGCTTCGCGGATGTACCCCCGGCCCAGCCCGAAACGGGCCGCGAGTTCCCGCTCGCCGGGCAGGAGGTCGCCGGGCCGAAGCTCGCCTGAGACAATCAGTTCCTTAAGCTGCTTGATGATGTGATCCGTGGGCCGAGGTACCCGAACCTCTTTTATCTTATCCAGAACTGACATGTACTGTCCTTTGCATTGGGACGAGGATGACGCCACCCTCCCCTGTTGTGCGGGCTGGCGGAAGGGACGGACCACGGAACGGCGCTGCCGCCTGCCACTCGGGCCGGCTTCCGATTTTCCCGGCAAAATAAGTATAATCCAAAAAATAACGCTTGACAACGGTAATTTTATGCGGTAAGTTTATTTTTGACCGGTTAACCGCTAAAAAACTAACCTGTTTACCTGTTACTTTACCCTATCCCGACCCCGTTCACCACCACAATCCCTTCGCACCGGTCTTACCCTGGCAGTTGGTACTTCCGTATCCCCAGAGCACGGCACACCGGCGTCGTATCGCCCGGGGCCGGCCACCTACGAAAACCCGCGTTCATCCAGCGTTCCGCCCTGTCGGCGGCACGGAGTGGTCCATTGTTTCCCTCTGGCAAGGAGAAGGTATGCGCACAACAACGGTTTGGGTACGCATCAGCGTCGTCGTCCTGTGGGCTGTGGCTCTGGCCGGGGACTCCCAGCTGGCGGCCGAGGAATGGCCGACCCGTCCCATCACCAATGCCGTCCATTCCAATGCCGGCGGCGGTACCGATCTCGGCAATCGCCTGCTGGCCAGCCTGATGGAACAGGAGCTGCCGGGCAGCAAGATCAATGTCGTCAACATGCCGGGCGCTTCCGGCGGGGTAGCCGCCAATTTCGTCTGGCAGAATCCCCACGACGGCTATTCCTGGGTCGGCATTTCCGAGGCCCACGTCGCTCTGGCAACCCTCGGCGCCCACAATACCACCACCAAGGACTGGAGTTTTTACCTGCTGGGCGGCACCCAGGGGACCCTTTCGGTGCGTGAGGACTCGCCCTACCAGACCGCCGCGGAAGTGTTGCAGGCCATGCGGGACAACCCGGGTCAGATAAAACTGGCCGCCTCGCAGGCCGGCACCATCTGGCACATCAAAGCGATCCTCCTTTCCCGCGCCGCCGGCGTCGACTTCAAGTTCATCCCCTACCAGGGCAGCAACCCGTCCATCCTCGCCTGCCTGTCGGGTGAGGTGGACGTCATCATCACCGGTATGGGCGAACAAGCCGAGTACCTCGCCGCCAAAAAGCTCCGGCCCCTGGCCATGATCGAGTTGGAAACCTGGGATGTCCCGAGCTATGACGGTGTCCCCAGTATCTGCGAGACGGTGCCCGAAATGAAGGCGCACCTGCCGTTGGACCAGTTTGTCGGCTTCGTGGTTCCCGCCGATACCCCCGCCGAAGTCCAGGCCACCATCGCCGATGCGTTCAAGAAAGCCTGCGCGAGCGATCAGGCCAAGGAATACGCCCGCACCAAATTCATCAACATCACCGCCCTGACCGGCGACGAGGCCAAGAAGGTGGCGGAGGGCCACGAGCGGGTATTTTCCTGGCTTCTCTACGACCTCAACCTGGCGCCCAACGATCCCTCGACCTTTGGCATACCCAAACCCTGATCCACCGATCCTCGGGCCGATGTACGATCTTCATGGCACAATGCGTCCTCCGGGAGGAGGCCGGGTCCGCCCGCCTCCTCCGCGGGGGAAGTCGGCCGACACGTCGGTCCACCGCATCCGACTGGAAGGAGTACCATGATCAAAGACAAAGCCGTCCTGCGAAAGCTCGACCTTATTTTCGGGTGCCTGCTTCTGGTGGTTTCGCTTGTGGTCCTCGGCCTGTCCATCGCCATGCCGATCCGCGGTATGGGTGGCGCCATGCAATCCACCTTCTGGATTGCGCCCGGCGCCCTGCCGGTGGTGGTGTCGTCCGTGCTGGTGGTGCTGTCCCTCGTGCTGCTCGCCGGCGGCTGGAAGGCGGGGGCCCGCATCACCCGGGCGGATCTGGCGGCGGTGGCACAAACGCTCCGCAGCCGTCCCGCCAAGTACATGTACCTCGTCTCCGCCTTCCTCATTATCTACGTCTGCCTGATGCTGGGGCGGATACCGTACTGGATGGCGACGTTCGTCTACCTCTGCCTGTTCATGGTCTGTCTCCGGGCGGCGAAGCTGCACGTCATCATCATCGCCTCGGCCCTGACCACCCTGGGCATCTGGTACTGTTTCGGCAAAGTGGCCATGATCCTCCTGCCTTGACCACGGAGAAACCGCATGGAATCGTTTGTCATTCTGGCCGAGGAACTCTGGGCCCTCCTGCATGCCAAGCTGCTCCTGGTAACCTTCTGCAGCACCTGCGCCGGCATCATCATTGGCGCCATGCCCGGCCTCACCGCCACCATGGGGGTCGCCCTGCTCACCGGCCTGACCTACAACATGCCGACGGCCATGGCCATTCCGGTGTTGCTGGGTATTTACGTGGGAGCGGTGTATGGCGGCTCCATCACCGCTGTGCTGATCAATATTCCGGGCACGCCGTCCTCCGCCGCCACCGCCCTGGACGGCTATCCCCTGGCGCGGCAGGGGAACGCTCTGCGGGCGCTCAACCTGACCCGCTATGCCTCCTTTCTCGGCACCATCATCGGCGTGGTGTGCCTGTTCAGCTTTTCCAATCCCATCAGCCGCATCGCCGAGCGCCACGTGGCGTCGCCCGAGTATTTCATGCTGGCCGTGTTTGGCGTCCTGATTTGCGGTACCCTCACCGCCACCGACCGCCCGGTGAAGGGGTGGATCGCCGGCATGATCGGCCTCATGATCTCCTTCATCGGCATGGAGGAAATCCACGGCTACCAGCGCTTCACCTTCGGCAGCATGGAACTGATGAGCGGTATCGCCTTCATTCCCGCCATGATCGGCATTTTCGGCGTGCCGCAGATCCTGGACACGCTGAAAAATCCCGACGAAGCCTTCATCATCACCGATATCGCCGGCTCCCAGGACAAGTGGGGCTTCTTCGACTACCTGCGGATGGTAAAAAAATACGCCCGCACCATCGTCCGCGGCGGCCTGTTGGGCGTCGGTATCGGCTCCATCCCCGGCGTCGGCGAGGATATCGCCGCCTGGATGAGTTACGACCGGGCTAAAAAGGCCAGCAAGGAAAAGGAACTCTTCGGCAAAGGGTCCTACGAGGGCGTCATCGCCTCGGAGGTCGGGAACAACGCCTGCATCGGCGGCGCCATCATCCCGCTCCTCACCCTGGCCGTGCCCGGCAGCCCGCCGGCGGCGGTGCTGCTGGGCGCCCTGTACCTGCACAATATCCGGCCGGGGCCGATGATCCACCTGGAATTTCCGCGCCTGTCCTACCACATGACGGCCGTCATCCTCATCGCCTCGTTTACCCTGCTCATCGGCGGGCTGATCCTGACTTCGGTCATGGTACATGTGCTCCGGATCAAACCGGCCTTGCTTATGCCCATCGTCTCGGCCCTGTCCGTCATCGGCGCCTTCGCCATCGGCGCCCGGCACTTCGACCTCTATGTCATGCTCGTCTTCGGCTTCGCCGGGTTTGCCCTCAACGCCATGGGCTTTCCGCCGGCGCCGCTGATCCTGGGGATGATTCTGGGCCCCATCGCCGACGGGAATTTCCGCCGGACCCTGCTGGCCTCGGACGGCAGCATCCTGCCGTTTTTCACCCGACCCATTTCGCTGCTGTTCGTCATTCTCATCGCTTTGACCCTGATGTCCCAATTCGGGGTGGTGGCAAAACTCTTCGGCAAGCGCGACCCGGCGGCGGCGGATCCGCCTCCAGCTCCACCGGCAGAATAACCGGGCGGCCCAGCGGGCCAACCGTTTTCCACAACCGTGCTGGCCTTCCCCCTTCCCGATGCCTGACGGCCCGCCGTCGGCGCCGGGTGGCGGGAGGTGTGGCCACATTTTCTC
>JAJBSZ010000306.1 GCA_020861125.1 Planctomycetota bacterium
AAGCTCTCTTTGTCGTCCGCGTCACTTAAGCCGGTGGCGGTGGCGGAGGCGGTGTGATCCGGAAAAATGCGGGCGATGCCTTCCCGCGCGTTCCGTTTGCCGAGAATTTTCCGGATTCGATCCGCCTGGCTGTAGCCGTAGCCGCAGAGGCGCATGGTGAGCTTCACCACGTCCTCCTGGTAGACCGGGATACCATAACTCTCGTCGAACAGACCGCGGAGTTTTTCGTGCTCGGGCTGCCAGGGTTTGCCGTGCAGGCGGCGCAGGTATTCGTTGATGAAGGCGTTGGCGGCGGGCCGGATGATGGAGGAATGGATCACCGCGTGGCGGAAATCGCCGATCCGGGCCTTGGCCATCAGCAGGCGCATGGACGGGCTTTCCAGATAAAACACGCCAAAGGTATTGCCGGTCCGCAGAAGCTCCCGGGTGGCGTCGTCGTCCGTGGGATCGCCGGCGATGACCTCCCCCTCGGGAATGCCGGTGGACCGGGACACGTCCCGGATGGCGTCCCGGATCACCGCCAGGGAGCGGTTGCCGAGGAGGTCGATCTTTACCAGCCCCATTTCTTCGGCGCCTTCTTTTTCCCACTGGATGGTCGGCAGGCCCTTCCGGGAAAGAAACAGGGGAACGGTCCGGCTGAGGTCGCCGGGGGAGATCACCACGCCGCCGCAGTGCATGGACAGACAATAGGGCAGATCGATGAGCCGCCGCGACAGCTCCCGCGCCAGGTTCCAGCCGTCGTCCCCGTCCCGCCGCGCCAGGCCGGATCGTTCCCTCGCCCGGGCCACCACCGGCACCGTCGCCGGCGGGGGGTGGCCGGCAGGGAGAACGCTGCCGCCGTTGGGTTGGCGCAGCCGCCGGGTGATCTCGGCGTCGGCGAAGCCCAGGGTGCGGGCGGTGGCGCGGAAGGCGCCCCGCCAGTCGTAGCGGTTATGGTTGGCGACCCGGGCCACCCGGCTGTGGCCATAGCTGTCAAGCACCCGTTCCAGCAGGTCGTCCCGTTCGTCCCAGGCGAAATCCACGTCGATGTCGGGCGGGTCGCTGCGGGCGTCGTTCAGGAACCGTTCGAACATCAGGTCGTGCTTCATCACGTCGACGTTGGTGACGCCCAGACAGTAGTTCACCAGACTGGCCGCGCCGGAGCCCCGCCCGCAGGTGATGGAGCGGCCGCGGTGGATCCGGCCGTCGCCGCCGGCCAGGCGGTTGGCGATGTCGTGCACCACCAGGAAATATTCGGAAAACCGCTTTTTCTCGATCAGCGCCAGTTCGTGATCCAGCCGGGCCCGGACGGCGGCGTCGACGGTGCCGTAGCGGATCGCCGCGCCGTCGTAGGCCAGCCGCCGCAACCGGGCGATGGCCGTCTCGTCCGGCGCGTAGTCGCCGCCGGTCTCGGGCGTCGGCGGGCAGTGGATCCGCTGGTCGGGCTGGAAGGCGGCCAGGCGTTCCGCCAGCCGGTCCGCACGGTCGATGGCGGCGGCATACACGGCGAACCGGGACCGGTATTCCTCCGGCCGGCGCAGGTATTCCTCCGGCCGGGCGATGAGGACCGGCGCGGGATCGCGGCCGACGGCGGGCGCCTCGGGCAGTTGGTCCAGGGTGATACCGCCGCCGATGGCCCGGAGCAGGCGATGGGTGGTGAAGTCGTCCGGGGCGAGCATGAGGGGGCCGGGCGCGAAGACGAGGGCGTCCGCCGGCACCGCCGCCGGCGGCGCGGCATACACGGCGAACCGGGACCGGTATTCCTCCGGCCGGCGCAGGTATTCCTCCGGCCGGGCGATGAGGACCGGCGCGGGATCGCGGCCGACGGCGGGCGCCTCGGGCAGTTGGTCCAGGGTGATACCGCCGCCGATGGCCCGGAGCAGGCGATGGGTGGTGAAGTCGTCCGGGGCGAGCATGAGGGGGCCGGGCGCGAAGACGAGGGCGTCCGCCGGCACCGCCGCCGGCGGCGCGGTCAGGTCGGGGCCGATGCGCCAGTAGGTCTCGGCTCCCGCCCGCCGCAGGGCATCCCAGATGGCCATGTCGTCCACCAGAAAGGCCAGCCCGACCGAGCGGTCGCCCCCGGCGAACTGTTCCCGGGCCGCCGCCGGGTCCAGGGCGGGGATGCCGCCGGCCGCCGCCGCCGGCCGCGCGGCCGAGGCCGCCAGCCAGGCGGTGATGCGCCCGCAGAGGTTGCCGTAGCCTTCGGCCGTTGCCACGAAGGCCATGACCAGTCGCCCGTCGCTGCTGGGAAAGGAGGCGCCCACCAGAAAACCCACCGGCCCGGCCGCGGCCGAGCGGACGATCTCCGGCAAGCCCTGCAGGGCGGCATGGTCGGTGATGCCGAGCCAGCGGTAGCCGAGGGCGGCCGCCCGCTCCAGCCAGGCTGTCGGCGCGGCCGTTCCCCAATGGAAGGAGTAATGGGACTGCACGCCCAGGAGCGCCTTCATGCCGATTGCTCCAGCGCCCGGGGCCGGCCGCGTCGCCCGGCCGCGGGGGACAGGAGCGCCGCCGGCGCGACGGCGGCTTCGCCATAGCGGTGGCGGATGCTGTCCACCGCCGCCAGGAGCCGTTCCTGTTCCAGCCGTCGGGCGGCGGGCAGTTCCCGCAGGCTGGTGCCGGCGGCCTCGGGCGGAAACAGCACGCCCTGGCGCTGCGGTTCGGACAACCGTTCCGCTTCCAGCCACAGGCGGCTGACCCGGACCCGGCGGCCGAATATTCGCCGCAGGAGCTTCTCCGCCGCCGCCATCAGACACGATTTGTCCTGGATGTAGCCGCCGGTGCGCGCCTCGCCCCGCTTGAGCAGGCCGTCGGCGTAGAGGAGGGTGAGCCGCAGCCGGGCCGCGCCTTCGCCCCGGGCGCGGAGGGTGGCGGCGACGCGGGCCGCCAGGCTGCGGGCCACCAGCCGCACCTGGTCCCGCGCCACCGAGGCTTCCGTCAAGGCCGCCTCCACCCGGACTCGGCGGCCGTCCATCTCCACCAGGGCCTCGTCCGACAACAGGGCCACCCCTTCCCACGGACTGGGGTGGAGCACTTGCCAGAGGAGGTCGCCGCAGTCCCGGCCGAACTGCCGGTCCAGTTCCATCCGGCCGAAGCCGCGCAGATCCCCCAGCGTCCGGATATTCATCTCCATGAGCAGCGTGCGGCTCTTCGGCGTCAGGCCGTCGACCCAGGTGGCCGGGATAGCGTCGAGAAAGGCCTCTTCCGTGCCGGGCGGCACCTGCACCACCCCGGCGTCACCGGCGGCCCGGCTCGCCAGCAGGCTCCAGGGCCGGCGGGTGGCGAGGCCGGCCGCCGCCGGCACCCCTACCCCGTCCACGATATCCAGCCGCAGGCGATCCGCCACCCGCAGGGTGTCACCCCACAGCTTTTCCGTTCCCCGGGTATCCAGGACGATGCAGCCGTTGCCCGCCGGCTCCACCAGCGGGGAATACTTCCCGGCCCGGAACAGCAGGAGCTGCATGGCTTCCGTCGCCAGCCGCCGGTCGGGCAGGCAAAAGGCGGCGTCGGGGCAGGCGACGCGCGCAGCCGGATAGGGCATCTCCTCCCGCACGCCCTCCGCCCGCGCCACCGGACAGGCCGCCACCACCCGGCCCAGCGGGGTACAGGCGGTGACCACCACCACCGGCCGATCCGCCAGCCGCCGATCCATAGCCTTGCGCACCGCCGCCTCGAAGGCGGGAACGCGTACGGCAAGGAGGGTAGCTTCTGAGTTTACTGGTACCACGGAGCCGTCCTTTCGACTGGGTCTAGTGAACGTTTGTTCAGTACCAGTAATCCGTATTTCGCGGTGGGTTGTCAAGAGGATTGGCGGAAAAAATTAATTTTCATGGTACAGCCGGCGGAGGCGGGTTGTCGCCGGGGAGCGGTACCCTCTGGCGGGACCGCCCGCAGCCGGGCGGTCGGCCATCCCGGTGCCGCCATAAAAAAAAGGCATCCCGAAGCGGGATGCCTTGAGGGTGCCGGGCGGGGAAGGACCCCGGTTCACTCCACCGGCGCGTTGTCGTTCAGACCTACCACCCAGACTTTCAGTTCCGCGTCCACCTCGGGGTGGAGACGGATTCTGACCCGGTGCACGCCCAGGGTCCGGATGGGGTCGTCGAGCTTGATCATGTCCGGCTCGATGCCGATGCCTTCCGCCGCCAGGGCTTCGACGATCTGTTTGGCGCCGACGGAACCGTACAGCATGTCCGATTCGGCCACCCGTTCCTTGACGGTGACGTCGACGGCGGCGATGCGCTCGGCCAGGGTGCGGAAATCTTTCACCCGTTCCAGTTCGCGGGCCTGGCGCATCTTTTTCATGCCCTCGATCTGTTTCAGATTGGCCGGGGTGACCTCCACCGCCAGGCGGCGGGGCAGGAGATAATTGCGGCCGTACCCGTTGGCGACAGTGACCACGTCGCCGGCCAGGCCCAAGTCCTTCACATCCTCACTCAACAATAATTTCATCGGCATGGTTCAGCCTCCACAGAGCAGTGCGAAAAAAAATCCCGTCCGGTCCGGATCCCGCCGGTCGGCCGTCTCCCGTCCCCGCCGCGCGGGCGGTGGCGGGAACAGACGGTCGCGCCCGGGTCCCCGGCCGGAAGAACTACTGTCTGCCGCTATAGCGGAGCAGACCGAGGAAACGGGCCCGCTTTACCGCCCGGGCGATGGCGCGCTGGTGCTTGGCGCAATTGCCGAGGCGCTTGCGGTCAAACAGCTTGCCCTGCGGGCTCATGAACTTCTGCAGCGTATTGACGTCCTTGTAATCCACCGTCTTCGGGGCATTTTTGGCGCAGTAGCGGCAGCGGCCGCCGCCGCTATGGAATTCCTGATTGTCCGTGCCGTAATCGGAACAAACTGGTTGTGTCCCGTTCAAAAAAGAAAAATAGTGTGGGTATTTTGAAAGGTAGATCGTACCCG
>JAJBSZ010000262.1 GCA_020861125.1 Planctomycetota bacterium
TGCGGCATTTTTCTGCCGGGTGGGGGCTGGCCCTTTGCCTGGTTGTGGCCGGAACGGGCGACGCTGTTGCCGGCGAGTTTTCCGCCGATCCGCTTTCCTTCGGCACCGGCAGCGGGTTTTCTTTGGCTCGGGCGCAGAAGCCTCTCATGACCGCCCGCGCCGCCGCCGAATACGCCACCTTCGTCCCCGGCGAGCCGTTCCGGGTGCTGGTGACCCTGAGCCATGCGCCCGATCACTACTCCTACTGGCGGAATCCGGGCGGCCCCGGCGTCGGCACCGGCATCCGCTGGGATCTGCCGGCAGGGTTCAGCCTCTCCGGCCCGGAATGGCCGGCCCCCCGGCGCTACGATACCGGCGGAATCATATCCTATATATGTGATGGCGACGTGACCCTGGTGTATACCGTGGCGCCGCCCGCCGACGCCCAACCCGGCGAAGTGTATACCTTGAACGGCGAAATCACCACCCAGGTCTGTACCTCCCGCAGTTGCAATCCGCTGACGCTGCCCATCACCCTGGAAATTACCGCCGGCACGGCTGCCGGCGCGCCCGACGCGGCGGTGGTCCGGGCGGTGACTGCCCTGCCGGAACCGCCCCGGCGCTGGCGTTTCGAGGCATTTCTCCATGACACCGAGATCGCCATCGCCATGTATCCGGGCCCGGGGTCGAGGGCGGAACCGGACGGCGTGTATTTCTTCGACGCGGCGGAAGCGGGCGCGGTGGCCGACAGCCAGCGACCGCAGATCCTGGAAAAGGACGGTGGCATCTGGTGGCTGCGGGTGCCGCGCAAGCAACCCGGGACGAGCGGCTCCGGCGACGCCGGCGATGGCGTGCGCGGCGTCCTCTATGCCGACAACGGCTGGCTGGAAGCGGAGCCCGACCGGAAAGCCTTCGCCCTTGACCTCCCCTTCCTCGCCGCCGGATCGGGCAAGCCGCCCGGTCTGCAGCGGGCGGTGAACCGCAACACCGCCATGCTGCTGCTGTTCGCCTTCCTGGGCGGCCTTCTCCTTAACGTCATGCCCTGCGTGTTTCCGGTGATCGGCCTGAAGATCATGGGCTTCGCCAAACAGGCGCACAAGGACCGGCGGTCCATCTTCCTGCACGGCCTGGCGTATGCCGGCGGCGTGCTCCTTTGTTTCTGGACCCTGGCATTTCTCGTGATTACCATGGGCCGGGGCTGGGGGGCGCAGCTCCAGTCGGACTGGTTCCTCTTCGCCCTCTGCCACCTGTTCCTGATCATGTCCATGAACATGGCGGGGGTATTCGACGTCGGCGCATCCATGGCGGGAGCGAACCAGGCCATCGGCGGCCGGGAAGGCATGAAGCGTTCCTTTTTCACCGGCTTGTTGGCCACCATCACCTCAACGCCGTGCTCCGCGCCGTTCCTCGGCACCGCCCTGGCCTACGCCCTGTCCCTGCCGCCCCTGCTGTCCCTCGGGGTGTTTACCCTGATGGGATTGGGTTTCGCCTTCCCCTATCTGGCGCTGTCGCTGGTGCCGTCCTGGCTAAAGAAATTGCCCAAACCCGGGCCGTGGATGGACACCTTCCGCCAGGCCATGTGCTTTCCCCTGTTCGCCACCACCGCCTACCTCTTCTGGACGATGGAGGCGATGCTGGGCGAGTGGCATTTCCTGATGCTCCTGTTCGGCCTGGTTCTCACCGCCATGGCCTGCTGGCTGTACGGAAAATTCCAGAAGAGCCGGGCCCGGCATGCCGCCGCCGGCCGGATACTGGCGCCCGCCGCCGTTCTGGCACTGGCGGCGGGACTGTGGCTCGGGATGCCCTCCGCCGCGGGGGAACTGGAATGGCAGGACTGGTCACCGGAAACCGTATCGCGGCTGCGGGAAGAGGGCCGGCCGGTGTATGTGGACTTCACCGCCCGCTGGTGCGCCACCTGTCAGGTCAACAAGCGGGTATACCGGGATCGGCAGTTGGCCGCCCTGCTGCGGCGGAAAAATGTAGCGCTGCTCAAGGCGGACTGGACCCAGTACGACGACCGCATCACCTCGACCCTCCGGGACGAGTTCGACAAGGCGGCGGTGCCGGTGACGGTGGTTTACACTCCCGGCCAGCGTCACGCCAGCGTATTGCCGGACATCCTGACGGTGGAAAACGTCAGCGCGGTGATTGGCGATCTGCCCGATTGGGTGGCGGCGCGGACGGACACCGCCGGGGAGCAGGCGCGACGGTAACCGGCGCGGGAGAGTGAGAAGGGCCGGGCACCTAGCGTGTGCGGTGGAGCGTTGCCGGCACGTGGACCGAAGGCAAGCGGTTAGTAGAAGATTCCCGCCAGCCGGCCCTGCAGGACGGCGTACATCGGCCCCCGGGCGAAATATACCACGGCGCAGCCCACGGCAAGGACGAGCAGAATCAGGGAAACCACGGTGGCGGCGTTCCAGATCTTCCTGTCCCGTTCCCGGGTCCGGCTGATGCCGGTGGGCGGCAGATAGTAGCCCAGGAGGCCGCCGGAGATCATGCCGCCGATATGGGCGGCGTTGTCCACCGGGATGATCAGCCCGAATACCAGGATCATCACCGCCCAGCGCATGAGTTGGGCGCCGAGCATTTCCCCGACGCCGTAGCGGTTGCGGTAATAGGCCCCGAGGAGTAATCCCAGGAGGCCGCAGATGGAGCCGGATGCGCCGGCGGAATTGGCGGGCGAACGCAGCAGGACGTTCCAGACCAGACTGGCGACACCGCCGGCGATGCCGGTGAGGACAAAGGTGGCAAACACCTGCCGGCCGCCCCAGCGGCCTTCGGTCAGCCGCCCGAGGTCCCACAGGGCGATGGAGTTGAACAGGATGTGGATTACCCCAATATGCAGAAAACAGTAGGTGAGAAGGCGCCAGTACTGGCTGAATGCCAGCACCATCACGTGCATGTTGCTGCCCATGCGGAGGTAGGTCAGGGTGGAAGACGCCATGGCCGCCATAAGACCGCCCCGTCCCCCGGAGCGCAGGTTGTCCGGCAGCGCCATCTCGGCCAGGATCTGCAGGACAAAAACGGCGACGATTAGCCCGAGGATGATCTTCGTGGCGATAAACGGTTGAGCCCGCAGCCGCTTAATCAGCCCGCGGACGCCCCCCTCCGACCGCAGACGCCGGGCGCAGTAGGGACAAAATTCCTGTCCGGCCTTGACCAATTGCCGGCAACCGGGACATTTTTGCAATGAATGTTGCTGGTTTCTGAAATACCAGTCCGCCATCGACCGTCCCCGATTCAGCAGGTATTCACGAGATGGCCGCGCCGATACCGCCGGCGCGGCGTGGGCCGTCACAAGCTATCGCCCGGTTGTCAGTGTTCCTTCACCAGGTCCCACAGGGCGTCGGCGGAGGTGACGGCGAAGAGCTTGTGGCGCATGGCATCGTCCCGAAATATAGCCGAGGCCCGGGCCAGATAGCGCAGCCATTCCGCTTGGCTGTCCTCGGGCATGGCCACGAGGAGGATCAACCGCACCGGCGTGTTGTCGAGACTGCCGTATTCCACCCCGCGCTTCAGGACGGACAGGGCGGCGGTGGGATAACGCACCGCCGCATTGCGGACGTGCGGGGCGCCGATCCCCAGGCCGAGGCCGGTGGCCAGAGCCTCCTCCCGCTGCCAGGTGGCGGCCGCCACCCGGGAAAAATCGGAGATATTGGGAGAATCCCGGAGCAGGTCGAGGGTGCCGTCGATAGCCTGCTTCTTGGTTTTCACGTCGAGAACCGCGACCCGATCGTGGGAGAGATACTTGCTGAATTCAGACATGGTTCCGCCTTTGGTGACTGTGCCGGCATACCGTCGCCGACGGGATCGGTACAGTATAGGGAACATTCCCGTCCATGGGAAGAGGGGAGGCCGCCGATTCCGTGCCCTCTCCGATCCTGTGTCGCCCTGGCCCGACCGGGTCTTCGCCCGTCGGGAAGCGGGGAGGCTTGCGTCGTCATGGTCATGGTTTATACTGTCGGTGTGGGCAGGGGATGAAAGGACGGCGGATGCGAGGGCGTGTCCTGGAAACCGGTGTGGCCGTCAGCGCCGTCATGTGCCTGTTGGGCGTGGCGATACCCATGGTTATCCGCTACCAGCATAACGAAGCCCGCCTGAAGTGCCTGGACAACCTGCGGCGGATCGGCGAGGGCATCCGCCAGTGGTCTCTGGAACACGACTACGCCCTGCCTCCCGGTCGCGGCATGTCCGGATTTTGCAACGCCCCGGACGGCCGGCCGCTGGAGGGAAACCTCTACGCCGTCGAGCCGGGGTTGAACGCCCTCTGGGACAAGGGCAACGGGGTTATTCGGGATCCGTCGGTATTTGTCTGTCCGGGCGACCCCCATATCGAACCGCCGCCGGCTGTGGGCGAAGACTTCACCTCACCCGGTCAGCTGTCCTACGCCATGACCGGCCATATCTATCCCACCGACGCCCCCAACAAGGTGATCGTGGCCGACAAGTCGGACAAACGGCTGCCAGCCGGTGCAGTCCGAAATTCGTGCAACCACGGCCCCCGGTTCACCAATGTCCTGTTTTTCGACTGCAGCGTCATGAGTTGCGAACAGCCTTTCCTGCCGCCCGGGGTGGGATCGGAGCTGGGCAGCATTTACGTCAGGGAAACGGGGGACCGGAACGATACGTATATTGAATGAGCCCGGCAGGGCAAAAGGTACTAAAACAGAGGGTAGCAAAGAAACCATTGCTCTGGGCGCGAGGTGACGAACCTTCCGCCCGCACAGTACGTTTGGATGGTCCACAAAATCCCGTAACGGCGAGGATAAAACCCGTGAACAACATCTCCACCGTCATTTTCGACCTCGGTCGGGTTCTGGTCGATATCGTGACGACCGGCAAAAAATTCGGCCGCCTGATGGAACACATTGGCATTCCGCCGGAGG
>JAJBSZ010000437.1 GCA_020861125.1 Planctomycetota bacterium
GAGTGCCTCCCGCTCCACTTCGGCCAGACCGATGCCGCCCACCCGGCTGGCGATGCCGGGAAAATACCGGTCCATCCGCTCCCGGCCCAGCCCCACCGCCTCGAAGACCTCGGCCCCGCGGTAGCTTCGCAGGGTGGAGATTCCCATCTTGGACATGATTTTCATCAGGCCCTTGGTCAGGGCGTGCACGTAGTTTTCCGCGGCGGTGGCCGAGGAGATGTTGGCGCTGAGGTCGCGACGATTTGCCATGTCGGCGACGGTCTCGAAGGCCAGCCACGGGTTCACCGCCGACACGCCGACGCCGAGGAGGAGAGCCAGGTGCGTCACCTCCCGGCACTCACCCGTTTCACTGATCAGACCAACGCCCACCCGCAGCCCTTTTTCGGTCAGGCGACGGTTGACGGCGGCGGCGGCCAGCAGGGACGGAATCGGCGCCTGCCGCCCGCTGGCCTGCCGGTCCGACAAGATCAGCAGCCGGGCGCCGGCCTGCACCGCCTCCTCGGCTTCGTTCTCCAGGCGATCCAAGGCCTGACGCAACGTTTCCCCTGGGCGGGCGCCGTCGGCCGGAACCTCGAACAGCGTGGGCAGGGTGATGGCACGGAAATCGTCCACCTTGAGATCGCGGATGCGCTTGAGGTCGTCGTTGGAGAGGACCGGATACTTGAGCTTGACCAGCCGGGCCTGGGCGGGCTCCTCGACCAGGATGTTCGGGTCGTTGCCCATGAAGGTCATCAGGGACATCACCAGTTCCTCGCGGATGGGATCGATGGGAGGATTGGTGATCTGGGCGAACTGCTGCCGGAAATAGGCGAAGAGGGACTGCGGCTGGTCGGAGAACACCGCCAGCGGCACATCCGCACCCATGGAACCGGTGGGCTCCATGCCCTTCGAAGCCATGGTTTCGAGGATTATTTCGGAATCGTCGCGAGTATAACCGAAAAGTCGCTGTCGGAATGGTAGCTGGCCCGATTCCGGCTCCACCTCACCGAAATCGCCGAAAAATCCGTGGATGTCGATGCGGTTTTCCTCGACCCAGCGCCGGTAGGGCTGGCGGCGAGCCAGGCGCATCTTGATTTCATAATCGCCGATGATCCGGCCGGCCGCGGGGTCTGCCAGGAGCATTTGCCCGGGGCGCAGGGCGCCCTTTTCCGTAATCTCGGCGTCCGCCAGGGGCAGTACCCCGGCCTCGGACGCGAACACCACCATGCCGTCCCGGGTCACCGAGTAGCGGGCCGGCCGCAAGCCGTTCCGGTCCAGGCAGGCGCCGACCTTGACCCCGTCGGTGAACACCACCGCCGCCGGGCCGTCCCACGGCTCCATCAACCCGGCATGGAATTCGAAAAAGCCCCGGAGATCCGGGCCCATGGGATACTTGACGCCCCAGGCCTGCGGCATGAGCATGGTCATGGCGTGCTGAATTTCCCGGCCGCCGGCGCGGAGAAATTCGCAGGCGTTGTCCAGGCTGGCCGAGTCCGACACGTTTTCCTCAAGAATGGGAAAGAGCCGGGCAATATTCGGTCCGAACAGGTCGGATCGCAGTCCCGGTTGCCGGGCCCGCATATGGTTCCGGTTGCCGCGGATGGTGTTGATCTCGCCGTTGTGGGCGAGGGTGCGGAACGGATGGGCCAGATGCCAGGCCGGGAAGGTGTTGGTGCTGTAGCGCTGGTGCACGATGGCGAAGGGCGAGGCCGCGCGGGCGTCGGTGAGATCGGGATAGAACCGTTCCACCTGCTCCGCCGTCATCATGCCCTTGTACACCACCGTGCGGAAGGACAGGCTCACGACATAAAAAAGGTTCTCCCCCTGCGGCGGGCGGTTGAGGGTCTTCTCCACCCGCTTGCGGAGGATATAGGCCTCCCGCTCGAGCCCCTCGCCGTCTTCCAGGTTGATACCGCCGGGCGGCGTGGCGAAAAACTGCCATATGGCGGGCATGCTTTCCAGTGCGGTTCGGCCGAGGTGCTCGGGCGCCACCGGCACCTGCCGCCAGCCGAGGAGGCTCCATCCCTCCGCCGCCAGGACCTCCTCCACCTCCCGCCGGCAGGCGGCGGCGCCGGCTTCCTTCACCGGCAGGAACGCCATTCCTAGGGCGTAACGTCCCGCGGCCGGCAGGGGGAAGTCCACGTATTCCCGCAGCAGGTCGTCCGGGATCCGCATGAGGATCCCGGCGCCGTCGCCGGAATCGGCATCCGCCCCGGCCGCGCCCCGGTGGGCGAGATTCTTGAGGACGGACAGGGCGTTGGCCACCACTTCATGAGCGGCCTTGCCGTCGAGACGGGAGACGAAGCCGACGCCGCAGGCATCGTGCTCAAAACGGGGGTCGTATAAGCCGATCGATTCCTGGTGCATGGTTTGTCTGATCCTTGGGCAACGGACTACGGACGGGTGTCGGCGGACACTGCCGGCCCGCCGCGACGCCGGTGCGGGCGTCGCGGTGAGCCGGATCGGGTCTGCGCTCACGGGTTAGTCGATGTGGGTGGAACTGAAGAACAACTCGCCGTAGCAGGGGAACGGCCAATCGGCGTCTGGAGACAGGGTTTCCAGTTTGTCGACGATGGCCCGGAGGACCTGGAGCTGGCCGACGATGCCCACCGGATCCCCGCGCAGCGCCGCTTCCATCGCGTCCATCGCTCCGTACAGCCGGTCCACCAGATCCGCCACCCCGTTGTAGGCGGCAATGCGCACGCCGGCGTCCCGGCCCATGGCCTTGGCGGTTTCGGCAGCGGCGGCGAGGCTGCCTTCGTTGGCGAGGGCGGCCGGCAGGATGAAGGTGCGGGCGAGATCCAGGGCGCAGCCGCCCTCCATGGCAACGGTCTGCTCCCAGGCGTGGCGGTACACCTCGTAACGGGACACCGCCTCCCGTTCACTCAGTACCCCGTAGGTGGAGAACAGTTTGAGGGACTCGGGCGAAATCATGGCAGGCAGGGCTTCCGGGGTGGTCCGGAGGTTCGGCAGACCCCGACGGGCCGCCTCTTCCTGCCATTCCTGGCCGTAGCCGTCGCCACCGAACACCACCCGTTTGTGGGCCTTGACCTCCCGGCGGAGCACGTCCTTCAGGGCGTCGTGGAATTCGCGGGAGTGGCCGGTCTCGTCCTTATTCGGCGCGGCGTCGGCCAACTTGGCTTCCATTTCCGAGCACATGGCGTCCAGCGCCGACGCCATGGCCAGGTTGAGAATGGTGTTGGGCCCGGCGCAGCTCTGGCTCGATCCCACCGCGCGGAATTCGAACTTATTGCCGGTGAAAGCGAAGGGCGACGTCCGGTTGCGGTCGGAGACATCCCGGGGGATCTTCGGCAGGGTATCGACGCCGATTTCGATAAGGTCACCGCCGGCCGTGCCGCACTTACCGCGCAGCGAGCAGCCGGTATCGATCTGGTTCACGATCTCCTCCAGCTCTTCACCGAGGTAGATGGACATGATCGCCGGCGGCGCTTCGTTGGCGCCAAGCCGATGGTCGTTGCCGGCGGTGGCGACGGAGGCGCGGATCAGGGCGGCGTGGGTATCCACCGCCTTGATCACCGCCGTGAGCATGAAGAGGAACTTGGCATTGTCGTGCGGCGTCTGCCCCGGGGCGAACCAGTTCTTGCCGTCGGTGCCGACGATGGACCAGTTGTTGTGCTTGCCGGACCCGTTGACCCCGGCGAACGGCTTTTCATGCAGCAGACAGGCGAAACCGTGTTCTGCCGCTGTGTCCTGCAGGGTGTGCATGATCAGCATGTTGTGATCCACCGACAGGTTCTGTTCCTCGAACACCGGCGCCAGTTCGAACTGGGCCGGGCTCACCTCGTTGTGCCGGGTCTTGGCCGGAACCCCCAGCTTCCACAACCGGCGGTCGACCTCGGCCATGAAGGCGAGAATGCGCGGCTTGATACGGCCGAAGTAGTGGTCTTCCATCTGCTGGTGCCGGGCGGGCCGGTTGCCGAACAGGCTCCGGCCACACATGACGATGTCCGGCCGCTCGACGTAAAAGCGGCTGTCGATGAGGAAATATTCCTGCTCGGGGCCGAGGGTGGCGTAGGGCCGGCAGTCGCCGCCGACCTCGAACAGACGGCCGACCCGCTCAACCTGCTTGGCGAGGGCGGCCTGCGACCGCAGGAGCGGCGTTTTCTCGTCCAGCGCCTCGCCGTGATACCCCATGAACACACAGGGAATGCACAGTACGGCGCGGTGGGTGCCGGCGTTGATGACGAAGGCGGGCGAGGTCGGATCCCAGGCGGTGTAGCCACGGGCTTCAAAGGTGGCCCGCAGACCGCCGGACGGGAACGACGACGCGTCGGGCTCCCCCTGAATCAACTCCTTGCCGGAAAACTGAGCGATAACACCGCCCTTGAAATCCGGCGTCAGGAAGGAATCGTGCTTTTCGGCGGTGGCGCCGGTCAGCGGCTGGAACCAGTGGGTGAAATGGCTGGCGCCCTTTTCCATAGCCCATGCCTTCATGCCGTTGGCCACCTCGTCGGCCATGGCCGGATCCAGGGGAACGCCTTTGGTGATGGTGTTGTCCAGAGCGGAACAGACTTGCGCGGACAGGTACTTCTTCATGGCGGCCGCGTTGAACACGTCGGTGCCGAAGGTGGCGACAAGGTCTTCGTGGGTAGTATCGGTGTCGTGCTTGCATTCGCAACTGGACATGGCTCATTCTCCATCAAGGTTGGGTTCCGTTCCGGGCGCAGTCCCCGTCCCGCTTAAGCAAGCAATTCAAGCGCCAGTGTGTCATTAGTTCTCTATAAATCTTATAGCCAGTGAATAGAGAAGACTTTACACCATGGGATGACCGCTGCCGGGATACCGCCGGACCGTATCGGCCATGACAAATTTGTCGAAGACGCCACATATTTGGCGAC
>JAJBSZ010000125.1 GCA_020861125.1 Planctomycetota bacterium
CGCGGCTCCTTGCCCTGATCCCCCAGTGCCGGCACCCTATCGCCGATGCGCTTGGAGCACTGGTGGAACACCGGCGCGTTGTGGGTGTCGCCGAGACCCTGGTGTTCCATCATGTACTGGAGGTAAGAGATGATGGCCGCCGTCCGGAGGTCGTCGCCGCCGGCGGGCACCAACGGCTGCTGCATGTGCAGGGCGATGCCCCAGGCGGCCTGAATCGCGGCGAAGTCGACCCGGCTCTCCGTCAGGTAAAACGGTCCCGGCCGGTGCGCCGCCTCGTCCACCTGTGCCTCCTGGCCGCAGAAGTTCGGCCAGCCCTCGATCATGTCGGGCATGTCTGCCATGTTCCATTCCCCTTTCTTCCGTGTTAGGTCTTGTCTCTCTCCGCCGCCTTGGCGGCCTGGAACAGCCGCATCGCCTCCTCGGGGTCGGCGGCCGTGGCGCCGCCGAACACGTGCGGATGGCGGCGGATCAGTTTCGCGGTGACCCCTTCCACCACTTCCCGCCAGGTGAACTTCCCCTCTTCCTCGGCGATGACCGTCGCCAGCATCACGTTCAGGAGGACGTCGCCCAGTTCCTCGCACTGGTGGCGGTGGTCGTCCGACGCCAGGGCCTCGGCCGCTTCCGCCGCCTCGTCCAGCAGGGGTTTTCCCATGTCCGGAAGGGTCCGGCTCCGGTCCCAGGGGCAGCCCGTCTCCGGGTGGCGCAGGTGCTGCAGGAGGGCATGGAACGGCGCCAGGCCTAATCCGTCCGCGTCGGGACGGAACCGTTCCGGAATGGTGGTGGCGTCGGGAATGGCGTTGGTATGGGTCACGGCGTCTTGCGTCTCCCCTCTCGTTCGGTTATGGATTACCACTTTCACTATACCCGTTTCGAAAAAAAAATCCGCTGAAAATTGCGGTTGAGTCCTGACCGCGAGCGGATATAGTGGGACCGCAAGGTGCCTATACCTCAGGGGGAGATACGATGGAAGGGTTGGAGCGGCTGGAAGCGGTGCGGTTGGATGAAGCGGCGGAAGCGCTGGTACTCCTGGATCAGACCCGTCTGCCAGGCGAGGTGGTGTTCCTGTCTCTCACCGGACAGCGGGAAATCTGGGAAGCAATCCATATGCTCCGGGTGCGGGGCGCGCCGGCCATCGGTATCGCCGCCGGCTATGCCGTGTTTCTGGCGGCGCAACGGTCGGCGGCGACGGATGCCGCCGCCCTCCTCCGGGACGTCCGGGCCGCGACGGCCTACCTCGCCACGGCCCGTCCCACCGCGGTCAACCTGTTCTGGGCGCTGGAGCGGATGGAACGGCGGCTGCGGGCGGTGGCGGCGGAGCCGGTGACGGCGATCCGGCAGGCGCTCTTGGCGGAAGCCCACGCCATCAAGGCGGAGGACATCGCCATGTGCCGCGCCATCGGAGAGCATGGGCTGGGCCTGCTGGAACCGGGCATGGGGCTCCTCACCCACTGCAACGCCGGGCAGTTGGCCGCCAGCCGCTACGGCACGGCATTGGCTCCAATCTACGTGGGCCAGGAACAGGGCTATGGCTTCCGGGTATTCGCCGACGAGACCCGGCCGCTCCTCCAGGGCGCCCGCCTCACCGCCTTCGAACTCCAGGCGGCGGGGGTGGACGTCACCCTGATCTGCGATAGCATGGCCGCCACCGTCATGCGTCAAGGCAAGGTCCAGGCGGTGCTGGTGGGCTGCGACCGGGTGGCGGCCAACGGCGACGTCGCCAACAAGATCGGCACCTCCGGCCTGGCGGTGCTGGCCCGTCACTACGGCATCCCGTTCTACGTGCTTGGGCCGACCTCGACGGTGGACCTGGCCTGCGCCGGCGGCGGCGACATCACTATCGAAGAGCGGCGGCCGGAGGAGGTTACCACCCTGTGGTATGAAAAACCGGTGGCGCCGGCCGGGGTGAAGGTTTTTAACCCCGCCTTCGACGTGACCGACCACGAGCTCATTACCGCCATCATCACCGAGCGGGGCGTGGCCCGGCCGCCGTATGCGGCCGCTTTTGCCGGGCTCGATTTGGAGAATAGGGGTTCCCATGAGAAACGGTAGACGGTGGCAGGCGGTCCTGATGGCGCTGCTGGTGGCGGTGGCCTGGGCCGAGCCGGTTCGGGCGGAGGAAATGCGGACGGTGGTCCTGCTGGACGGCCTGGCCCGGCTGGAAACGCCGGCGGCGTGGGAGTACGAAGACGTCGAGGGCGCCGCCCTATTCGCCTCCGGCACGATCTTCGATCTGCAGGGAATGCTCTTCGCCCTGCCGCCCCATCCGGACGACCATATACCGCCGGTGGAACGGCTTCGCTCAGTGTTGGCCGATCTCTGGGTCGCCGAACAGGTGGCGGTGGACGCCACGGAGTCCCTGTCCCACCAGGGGGTACCGGCCGTACAGGTGCGCTTTCGGGAATTGGACGAAGACGGCGAGGTGGAATCTCTGGGACTGGCCCGGCTGATCGAATATGACGGTGCCCGGGTGGTCTTGGTCGCGATGCAGGTACCGGAGGCGAAGGCCTTCCAGCAGGAGGCCGAGGCGGTTATGGATTCCTATACGTTGGAAACGGAACAGCTGCCCGCCCGGCTGGAAGAGTTCCGCCTATTCTGGCAGTATTTCGAGGACACGCCAGACGAGGACAGGGACGACGACGGCGAGGCCGGCGACCAAGACGAGGAATACGCCGTCTGAACCCCCGCCACCGCTACTCGGCGGCGCCGCACAGGTCCAGCATGGCCGCCTCGTCGATGACCGGGATCCCCAGTTCCTCCGCCCGGGCCAGCTTGCTGCCGGCCTCGGCGCCAGCCACGACGTAATCCACCTTGCGGCTGACCCCGCCGGCGACGATGCCGCCGGCTTTTTCGATGATGCGCTTGGCGTCGGTCCGGCCGAGGTGGGGAAGGGTGCCGGTCAGCACGAACACCTTGCCCGAGGCGGTGTGGTCGGTCACGATGGTTTCCCGTTCCATCACCACGCCGGCGGCGGCCAGACGGTCCACCAGGTCGATGTTGTCGGGGTCGTCCAGGAAATCCCGCAGGGACGCCGCCGCCACCGGGCCGAGGGTGCGCCGGATGGCGGACGACCCCATTTCCACCATGGCCAAATCGCCGACGCCTGCCCGCAGCAGACTTGCCATATCGCCAAACTGCCGCGCCACCGCCTCGCAGCGCTTGGCGCCGAAGCCCGGCAGCCGCAACCGTTCCAGAAACTTGCTGACGGCCCGCTCGTCACCGCCGGCGGGCATATCGTCCGTCGGCAGGGCGTGCAGGGCATCGTAGAGAACCGTCGCCGCCTTATCGCCCAGGGTGCGGTAGGACGTCGATTCCCCCATCGCGGCGGCGGCCATCTCTGCCGCCGTGGCCCCCCGCAGGGCGGTCATGGAGCGGAAGCGCCGGGCCAGGATCTGCGCCGCGGTCTCACCGATGTCCGGGATGGAGAGGGCGAAGAGGACCCGCGCCAGGCCGCGGCCTTTGGAAGCTTCGATGGCCGCCAGAAGGTTGTCCACCACCCGGGTCGGTTCGGCGGCGTCGCCGTTGTCCCGGGCCAATTGGTCCCGACCTTGTTTGGTCATGGGCAGGAGCTGGCGGCTGGTGAGGTGGTAGATGTCGGCGACGTCGTGAAGCAGGTTGTTGTCAAGGAGCCACTGCACCACCGACGGGCCCATCCCTTCGATGTCCATGGCATTGCGGGAGGCGAAGTGCACGATGCGGCCGAACCGCTGCGCCGGGCAGGCGGGGTTGGTGCAGAACCGGAGCACGATGGGCCGGCCGCCCGGTCCGGCGCTTTCCGTGGTCGCCGATTCCTTGCCGCAGGCGGGACAGTCGACGGGCATGACAAAGGGGACTTCGTCACCGTGGCGTTTGCCGGGCAGGACCCGGTTGATCTGGGGAATCACCTCGCCCGCCTTTTCCACCAGCACCCGGTCGCCGACCCGGATGTCATTCTGGGCGATGTAACTTTCATTATGCAGGCTGGCATGGACGATGGTGGATCCGGCGAGAAACACCGGTTCCAGATCCGCCACCGGGGTGAGCCGTCCGAGCTTCCCCACCTGCACCCGAATGTCCGCCACCCCCGTTTCCGCCCGTTCCGGGGCGAACTTGTAGGCGACGGCCCAGTTGGGCGACCGGCTGCCCAGCCCGAGGATGTCCTGTTGGTCGAAGGAATCCACCTTGATGACCAGCCCGTCCGTGCCGTAGGGCAGGCGGTGGCGCTCCTCGTCCATGCGGTCGCGGAAGGCCAGAATTTCATCGGCGCTGTCGAACCGGCCGCGAACGGTGTTCACCGGCAGGCCCCAGTCCGCCAGGGTGGTCAGGGCCTCTTCCTGCCCCCGCAGTCCCAGGTTTTCCGCATCCACCACCTGGTAGAAAAAACACTCCAGCCCGCGGCGGGTCACCGCTGCCGGGTCCAGGAGTTTCAGACCGCCGGCGGTGGCGTTCCGGGGGTTGGCGAACACCCGGCCGCCGTCCTCTTCCTCCTGTTCCTCCACCAGGCGCTCGAAAACCCGGGAAGGCATATAGACTTCGCCCCGCACCTCGATTTCGCCGGCCGGATGCGGCGCCCTGAGGCGTTTCGGCAGACCGGCCACCACCGCCAAGTTGGCGGTGATGTCCTCGCCCACCCGGCCGTCGCCGCGGGTGGCGCCGCGGACGAAAACGCCGTTGCGGTAGAAGGCGGTAAACGCCACGCCGTCGATTTTCATCTCCACCACGAACCGGGGCGGCGTGTCGTCCCCGGCCTCGCGCAGCGCTCCCTCGACCCGGCCCACGAATTTCCGGATTTCATCGCCGGAATAGGTATTGGCGATGGAAAGCATGGGGACGGCGTGGCGG
>JAJBSZ010000473.1 GCA_020861125.1 Planctomycetota bacterium
GATCTACAAGCGGGACGGCTATACCGTATCCTTCGGTTTCACCGGCGCCGTCAATGCCAGCAGCATCGACAATATCGGCGACGCCGACATGTCCAAGCAGGCGATGAAGGCCTACATGGAAATCGATCCGGTTGCCGATACCCTGTCCCAGATCGACGAGGACGGCTACCTGACCCAGTCGCAGTCCTTCATCCTCACCGGCGCTCTCGGGTCCCGGCAGTTCAATTTCGGCGCCGGCACCTCCATCACCCAAATCGTCACCTCGATCCAGAGCTATGCCGATTCCACCGGCATCGACGCCAGCCTGATCTTTAACAGCAACCAGACGATCAACCAGTCGATCAATGTCGCCAATGCCACCTCCATTGCCGGCGCCTGCGGCACCACGAGCGCCCGGACTTGGGGCGACGCCACCATCTTCGACAACTATTTCATCGATGGCGACGATAACCGGCAGACCCTGATTACCGGCATCGATACCGACACCCTCACCGGCGTCCAGTACGGCTTCAATACCGACGGCAACGGCAACATCTACGTCAAGTACATCGGCAACGGCCAGTACGAACTCTACAAGGATTCCAGCTTCTCCGAAGCCACCCTGATCGGCGTGAGCGATTCCACCGGCAATGTGGTGGAACGGAACAACTCCGGCATCGGCGGGCTGAAGCTCACCTTCCACGACGACGCCCAGTACGGTGATACCGCCTACATCTCCCTCGGTAACATCGCCCTCGACGGCAACAACGTCCATGCCAGCGGCGTCATGAACGGTGATGCCAGCAACGGCAACGGCTTCTCCCTGGAAGGCTCCATCGCCTCCGGCGTGCAACTCGGCATCAACACCGACGCCAACGGCAAGATCTTCATAAAGGTGGTTACCGACGAAGACGGCATGTCCGTCGTCTACGCCTACAACGACGAAAGTATGAGCTCCTCCTCCCTGGTCGCCCAGTCGGACAAGGTCTATCTGGTGGCGGGCGAGGCGGTGATTCTGGATCAGATTTGGAACTCCGACGGCACCGCCAGCACCGGTCTCGGTCTGCACCTGAACATAACGGACGACATGACCGATCCCGACGGCTACTACGACGGCTGGATCCAATTTACCAACCTCGGCGCCCGGATTTCCAGCAGCGAATACGGCTCCGACGCCTTCATTCAGGTCCAGCAAAGCGAAGGCGGCCTGTTTACCTATTACGACCAGCCCGACAGCTACAAGTCCGCCACCCTGGTGGACGCCGCCGGCACCGGCGTCACCGTCCGCATCACCGGCCAGGACGCCACCATCAACGTCAACGGCCAACAGATGAAGACCAACGGCCTGAAGCTCGACATGGCCACCACCGACATCATGGCGAAAGTGGTTTTCAACTCCGGAAAATCCGGTTCCACCACCATCGCCCAGGTCGGCTACAACGAGGGTACCATCTTCACCAAGGCCACCGCCCTCACCTTCTCCAAGCGCGAAGCCATCGACGATGGTTCGGCCAACCAGTTCTTCAGCGCTCTGCTGAACAACGCCTGCCACAACACCAAGGAGGCGATCAGCAAATTCCAGGGCGGCATGCAGCTGCAGCTCGGCGAAACCGCCGGCGACCAGAGCCGAACCGTGGTTTCCCTCAAGTCCATGGCCGTCTCGAACCTCGGTCAGATCAAGGTCACCCGAGCCTTTGATTCGTCCTCGGCGGTGATTGAAACCAGAACCTTGTCCCTGTCGGATGTGCTCGGCGGCCAGATCGCCAGCCTCACCGAGGACCCGGTTCTGGCCATGCGGATCATCGAACAGGCCATCGACGACGTCTCGGTGATGCGGGCCCAGATCGGCGCGCTCCAGGCCAACCTGCTCCAGACCAACGCCAACAACCTGGAAGTGGCGATCGAGAATATCACCAACACCGAATCGGCCATCCGCGATACCGATATGGCGACCGAGATGACCAACTACACCGCGGCCCAGGTCCTGCAAAACGCCGGCATCAGCATGCTGGCCCAGGCCAACAGCCAAGCGCAAAGCGTGCTGTCCCTGCTGCAGTAATGGTACCGAGAAACACTGCAGCCTGGACAGCTTTTCCAAGAGGGGCGCCTCCGGGCGCCCCTTTTTCCCCCGGGAGACCGAATTATTGGCTTCTCCCTTGGCTCCAGGCGACGGACCGGTGCCTGACGCCGTTGCCATCGCCTCGAGCGAAGCGAGAAGTACCAAGGCGTTGTCTTGGACTACCGACCGGTTTTCCGCACGCCCGTTTTGGCGGGCGGCAACACCACCACGCAAGCCACCGCCTGACTGTCCCAGCGAACGCTGCGGTCAGGCGAGCGCACCGCCGCAGGGTAACGGTCCACGACGGCTGCCCGTTTCGGGAAGGAGAAGCCTGATGCGTTAGGATGGCGGAAGCATTTCCAGAGGAATCCAAAAAGCGTTCGCCGGTGACCGTCTTGGTAACCAGTGACGCGATGGTTTCGGCAAATCCATTAATGGAGCGATACCCGATGCGGTGAGCACTCTCCGTACCCGGTTGGACCGAATCTGACCAGCCACGGTGCGGCGGCTGAGTTCCAGCTCTCCGTACCAGACCGCAAGCGGCAGGCGAATGACGCACCCCGCTTCCACGGCCTCCGGGCCGCCCGGAGCGACGCGCATTGGGAGCGCCCGCCGCCTTGGCGGTTGGAGGTATCTGCCCGGTTTTTCGTTTGTACACTGGCTCTCGAAAGGAGGTAAGCCTATGTCGGAAACGCCACCGTCCTGGCGGCAGGAATGAGGACGGAAACCACCGGCGACATCCCGTGGGAGACCCTCGGGTCGGGCCTGGCCGGGCATGGATTGCGAACAGGCTCTTCGCCGGCGTAACGGATTATGCCGGCGCAATGGAATGATTCATTACGGAGGATTGGCATCATGTCAATGATCATCAGAAACAACATCGCGGCGATCAACGCCAACCGGAACCTCAATGCTTCGCAGAGTTCCCTCACCAGCTCCCTGGAGAAGCTTTCCAGCGGCTACCGCATCAACAAAGGATCTGACGGACCCGCCGACCTGGTTATTTCCGAACAGCTCCGGGCCCAGATCTCCGGTCTGGAACGGGCCGTCCGGAACACCAACGAAGCCACCAATGTGCTCTCCATCGCCGAGGGCGCGCTGAACGAGATGAACTCGATCCTGAAAAACATGAAGGCCCTGGCCATTCATGCGGCGTCGGACGGCGTCACCAGCAGCGAGCAGATCGAGGCGGACCAGGCGGAAATGGATTCCTACATCCAGACCCTGCAGCGCATCGCCGACACCACCAAGTACTCGGACGAGATGCTCCTGAACGGCAACAAGGAGCTCACCTATTCCGTTTCCACCGAAATCAAGGGCACCCAAAACAACCAGCTGGTGGATCACGGCACCACCGACTTCACCCAGATCTACAAGCGGGACGGCTACACCGTGTCCTTCGGTTTCACCGGCGCTACCAATGCCGACAACGTCAACAACATCGGCGACGCCGACATGTCGAAACAGGCGATGAAGGCCTACATGGAAATCGACACGGTGGCCAACACCCTGTCGCAGATCGATGAGGACGGCTACCTGACCCAATCGCAGTCCTTCATCCTCACCGGCGCCTACGGCTCGCGGCAGTTCAACTTCGCCGCCGGCGCTTCCATCACCCAAGTCGTCACCGCCATCCAGAGCTATGCCGATTCCACCGGCGTCGACGCCAGTCTGATCTTCAACAGCAATCAGATGATCAACCAATCGGCCTTGGCATGCTCCGCCACCGTTTCCATCGGAATCACGGACGCAAATGGTGCCATTACCGGCACCACAGGCCTTCGTTCCGCTGACGACATTACCGTCTACGAAAATTATTATATCGATGAAGACGGCAACCGGCAGGTCATTGTGGAAGACATCGGTGGAAACCTGGCCGCATCCGTTCATTACGGCTACAACACCGACGGGCAGGGCCGAATTTACATCAAGTGCCTTGGCGACGGCAAGTTCGAGCTGTACAAGGATGCGGACTTCACCGAGGCCAACCTCATCGGTGTCGGTGATTCCAACGGCAATATCACCGAACGGAACAACTCCGGCATCGACGGGTTAACAATCAACGTCAGTGCGGATGCCAAGTACGGCCAAACCGCGTACATATCCGTCGGCAACGTAATCCTGAATGCCAATAATGTCGTCTCCGACGGCATCATGGCCGGCGACAAATCCGCCTGTTCCTCCTCCAGCGGTGCTGCCGCCGACGGTACTTTCTCCCTCGGAAATTCCACCGCTTCCGGGGTACAGTTGGGCGTCAATACCGACGCTAACGGTAAAATTTACTTCAAGGTCGTTACCGATGAAAACGGCCTTTCTACCGTCTACGCCTACAACGACGCCAGTATGAGCAGCAACTCCCTGGTTGCCATGTCCGAGGAGGGTATCGAACTCAACGCCGGAAATGCGGTTATCCTCAACGCCATCTGGAATGATGACGGTACCGCTTCCACCGGTCTCGGGCTGCACCTGAATATCTCCGGATCGTTTTCCCAAGAGGGAACCCTGGACGGCTGGATGCAGTTTACCAACCTCGGCGCCCGAATCTCGAGTACCGATTACGGCTCCGATGCCTTTATCCAAGTGCAGCAGAGTGAGGGAGGACTCTTCACCTACTACGATCAGGCCGACAGCGCCAGCTCTGCCACCCTGGTGGATGCCGGCGGCACCGGCGTCACCGTTCGCATCACCGGCCAGGACGCCACCATCAACGTCAACGGCCAGCAGATGAAGACCAACGGCCTGAAGCTGGATATGGCCACCACCGACATCATGGCGA
>JAJBSZ010000386.1 GCA_020861125.1 Planctomycetota bacterium
CCCGTGGAATCGGAAAGCGTCGAATGGTAAGTCCGGCGCGCGCCCCCCCCCTTCCCCGCACGGCTTGACATTAGCTTGTAACCGCTCGGCGCCCGTCTATACCTGGAATTGAAATATTCGATCAGGGTATAACGAAGGCGGAGGATACCCCCAATCGAACCACCAGGGTCGTCGCGGTGAAGATCGCCAGACGACGAGTCGCCGGTGCCGGATTCGGCGTCATGGCCTTCGGCCGGCACAGGAAATAGGTAAAGACGAGCGGCACCGCAAACACCAGAGCCAGTCCCATGCTGGCCGAAAAGGTTGTAGACGACGCCGAGAAAAAAATCCGGCCAATCCATAGTTCCGGTTCGGAGGGCTTGGCCATAGGCCGATCCCAGGGTGGCCAGACCTGGCTCACCGGCAAGGGCAAAACCGATCCCCAGTTTCGTGGCGCAAAAGCCAGCCGCCATCACCACGATCGGCAGGAGCGCCCGCAGTGGATTTTCCTTCCGCTCACGCCTAAGCCATAGATATACGGCGAACCTCCTACACCACCACCAGATCGTCCAACCCCGGCTGGGCACGGGGGAACTCCGGATGGAGTTCCCGCAGCGTGTGCAGGACGATTTCCGACACCGCCCAGTCGCGGTACCATTTGTGATCGGCGGGAATCACGTACCAGGGGGCGTATTTGGTCGAGCACCGCTCCAGCACCAACTGGTATGCATCCTGATATTTGCCCCAGAGCTTGCGCTCCTCGATGTCACCCACGGAAAATTTCCAGCGCTTGTCGGGTTGTTTTAGCCGCGATTCCAGCCGGCGCTTCTGCTCGTCCTTGGAGATGTGGAGGAAGAACTTCAGGATCACCACATCGTTCTCGGTCAGGTAGCGCTCGAAATCGTTGATCTGGCCGTACCGCTTCTCCAGGGCGTCGCGCGGGGTGAGTTTGCGCACCCGATGGACCAGCACGTCCTCGTAGTGCGAACGGTTGAAAATGCGAACCATGCCTTTGGCCGGCACCTGGCTATGGACGCGCCAGAGATAGTCGTGGGCGGCCTCGAGGGAACTCGGTTGTTTGAAAGGGGTGACCACGACCCCCTGGGGATTTAGCGGTCCGAACACCTTGCGGATGACGCCGTCCTTGCCGGCGGTATCCATGGCCTGGAACACCAGGAGCAGCCCCCGCTTGGCCTCGGCGTAAAGCTTGTACTGCCAGCTGGCCAATTCGTCGCAATTATAGCGCAACAGCTCGAGAGAACGCTCCTTGTCGGCCACCCCTTCGGTGGAACCGGTGTCGATGGCGGCGAGATCCACCGCGCCCTTTTTATCGAAACGCATGGCGGACAAGATTCGGCTCATTTTTTTCATGGAGCGGCTCCTTCTGCTGGTGTCCGATCCCTCTCCCAATTCCACCGCCGGTGGGCATATTTTTCCAGGAAAAACCGCCGCGCCTCCGGCAGGGCCAGCCCAGACGGCGCGGTCACGCTCCAGTGCATCTCCCGGGCGGCGGTGTGGATGGCGGCGGTGACGGCGGCCATGGCCGCCGGCAAGCCACCGGCAGCGGCCACGGTGGTGCAGAACTCCCCGTGGGATCGATCGGCCCGGTACTCGGGCTGTTCGCTGGGGAATGCCAGGTACCGCGCCAGCCGGTCCAGATCCGCGTCCACAAGCAGGGATCCGTGCACCAGCACCGAGCCCCGGCGCCGCAACTGTGCGGTTCCGGCCACCTTCCGGAGGCGGCGGTCGTCGCCGACGACCGACAGATCACAGGTGCCGGCCGACACCACCGCAATCCCGAGGGCGCGGAGTCCGGCCACCACCGGTTGCGACAGGAAGCGGTAGGCCGGACGGATACCGGCATCGCCGCCGCCGGCGCGGAGGCAGTCCTCGCTGGCAAAGGCTTCCCAACACAGAACGCCCGAATAGAGAAGGACCGCCCCGCCTCCCGACTGCCGCCGCACCAGACCGACGCCGTCTCGCAGCAGGGCGTCGACGTCGCATTCCCGATCCGGTCGCTGCGCCAGGCCCAGAGCGACGGTGACGCCGGCCGGCCGCCACAGGGCGATAACGGGAACGTCGCCGCCATGCGCTTCCAGCCGCGCTTCGCTCCAGGCCAGCGCCGCTGCCGGCGGCAGCTCCGGGACATCCACCGCCGCGGTCGCAACCATGTTTTCTCTCCACCGTGGGTGTCCGGGGGGCCGGTGCTTTAAAACTGAAAATGCGACCTCCCAGCCCGTTTAAGCACGTCTGTGGGAGGCTACCCGGGCCGATTTCATTCGCCAACCGTGACGGCCGCGCCCTTCCGCGACCGTCCGTTTTTGTCCGCGACCGTCCGCGTCCCCCGCGTTCCCCGTGTCCACCCGTGTCCTTAGACCCGTGTCCGTGCCATTATACGGCCGGCTGGCGCCAGCGCAACGCCCGGCGCCGCCCGGGTACCTTGGCCACAAGAAACACTTGCCAAGGCACCGACCGAAAGATAAGGTGATACCATCGCATGGCCGACCGCCCCGCGCCGCCCGGCCATGGTTCTGCGCCGCCACCTTGGCTCAGTGGTAGAGCAGCGGTTTTGTAAACCGCAGGTCGTCGGTTCGAATCCGACAGGTGGCTCCAATAACTAAAGGCAGGTGAACGCATTACCGATTCACCTGCCATTGCCCGCCGTTTCCCTGTCACGAGAATGTCACGAACACCGCCGCTCTTTGATCCCAAAAGATCCCCCTTTCGCCACCGCAACCACCGCCTGGCGGTGGTTGCGCTGTCTGTCCTTACCGTGGGAAGCAACCGGGTTTTATTCTCGCCGCCGGTCCATGGAGATATCCGCCGATTTCAGGCAGGGGTGTTTGGCGATGCTGGCGGCGATATGGTGCAGCGCCCCTTCGTTTTTGGCGATCACCGCCTGCCAGCGCTGGGACGAAGCGCGGCTCTCTTCCTGCCATTTCGCGAGTTGGGTGTAGTGGCGTTCAGTCTGTTCTTTGATCAGGGTCGAGTAGCGGACATCCTGTTTTTCCATATAGTCACGGTTGGCGGCGTCGTGCTTTTGCATGTAGTCGCGGTTGGCCTGGATCTCTTTGCGAAAGACCCAGATCACGGCGATGCAAAACACGATGCCGATGGCGAACATCACCGCATTGGGACCGCCGCCGTCGGCGATGGCCTTGGTGGCGGTGCTGACCTGGGTCGCATCCATACCGGGGCCTTCCCTACCACCGGCGGCCGGGCAAGGCCGCGGCTACCGTTTCCCGCAGGGTCGGCGGGAGGTCCAGGTTGGCGACGATCGCTTCCAGGGCGAACCGTTTTGCCTCGGCGTCGCGGAGGGCGGCGCCCCGTTGCTGGCGGAGCGCCGCGGCTTCGGTTTCATAGGCGTCGATCACCGGCGCGACGGCGCGGCGGAAATAGTCGGCGTCCCGGTGCGCGACGGCATAGGACAAGGTTCCGCAGTTGTTGTCGCCGGCGAAGACGTTGCGGACGACGGTTTCGATCCGTTCCTGGGCACTGCTCATGGCGGGTGTTCCTCTTTCAGAAAGTTTTCGCAAACCACAGGCCCACGTGCGGCCGGGACAGCGCCTGCCGGGCCGCGGCGAGATTGCCCTGCTCCGCCAGGGTGTGGGCCATTTCCAGGCCCACTTCCCCGAGGCGGATGCGGGTGCCGGTGCGGTCGTCGTTTACCCAAAGGCCGCGGCGGTCACGGCCGGCGTGGCCGGTTCGAGTTCGGGTATAGGTGGTGATGCCGAAGCGGACAAAGGGGCGGCCACCGCCTTCACCGCCGACGGCACCTTGAGCCGCGCCAGCATCCATTCGCAGAGCATGTCGATGACCACGAGGCCGTATTCCTTGAGGGCGTCCACCCCCTGCGCCGCCATGAAACTGATGATATACTCGCGGCACTGCTGCCGGACGTAGGCCACCTCGTCCACGGTGAGTTTGCCGTCCGCGTTCGCCTTTTTCATCGCATCGGTGTACAGCGCCTTGCAGCCGCCGACGCCGGTTTCAATGGCGAGGAGGAGTTTTTCCAGCTTGCGCCAGCCCATTCGTCGAGGTAGGGCTTGGCCACCTTCCACAGCACCCCGACCACCGCCACAAGGACCGCGCCCCAGGTTCCTTCACCGGCCAGGATCAGCCAGATGGAGCTGGCGGCGGCGGAGGTGTCGGTTTCGTCGGCAAAAAGGGTGGTGGGCAAGATGAGGAGTGCCAGCAGTAGAACCGATGAAACCATAATAAAACCTTTTTCCAATGTGACTTACAATTTGAACATGAAATTAATAGTCAAAATGGAGCAGACCTAAATTTACCGACGATTCGTCGCCACTACTCAATACTCGGCCCAGCTGCCCGCTTTCGTTGAAACCGCAATTATACACCGTGCCGTCGTCCTGAGAAAAATCATATGATAGTATCCACATGCAACAGCCGAAACTCCGGACAATGTGCTTACCCGATCAAGATTCATTGAATTATAGGTCCCACTGCTTACCGCTCGGCCAAGCTGGCCATCGAAGTTATTCCCGCAATTGTACACTATACCGTTAGACATAAGAAAGTTTGAATAGGAGTACCCGCATGCAATCGCCCAAACGTTGGACAATGCGGTAACTTGATCGAAATTCACCGATGTAGTGGTCCCATAACCCACCGCTCGGCCAAGCTGACCACTCGCGTTATTCCCGCAATCATTCACTGTGCCATCGGACATAAGGAAGACTGCGTGTGAGTGTCCGCATGCAATCTCCAATACGCCGGACAGTACGGATAATTGATCGAGATTCACCGACATTTCGCTTCCATCAATCACCGCGCGGCCAAGCTG
>JAJBSZ010000303.1 GCA_020861125.1 Planctomycetota bacterium
GAGTTGTGGGGTGACAAGTTGCTCGGTATCGTGGGCGGCGGCAATATGGCCGAGGCCCTGGTGCGCGGCGTCCTCGCCGCCGGCCTCCTACCGGCCCGGCAGGTCGTGGTGTTCGACCCGTTGCCGGATCGGCGTGAGGTTTTCGCCGGCCTTGGCTGTTTGCCGGTTGTCCAGGCCCAAGACGTGGTGGCCGCCGAGGTCATCCTCCTCGCCGTCAAGCCGCAGACCATGCGCGAGGCGGTGATGGCGCTGGACCTGGATTCGGAACGACGGCGCCTGATCCTGAGTATTGCGGCCGGCATCGCCACCGCCCGCATCGAAACCCTGCTGCCGCCCGGCACGCCGGTGGTCCGTATCATGCCCAATACCCCGCTTCTGGTGGGGATGGGCGTGTCGGCCCTGGCCCGGGGAACCCATGCCACTGCCGGCGATCTGGAACTGGCGGCCGCCCTGTTTGCCTGTGGCGGACAGGCGGTGGTGGTGGACGAAGCCTTGCTGGATGCGGTCACCGCCCTTTCCGGCAGCGGCCCCGCCTACCTGTTCCGGTTTGCGGAGGCGCTGATGGCCGGCGCGGTTGACATCGGTCTTCCGCCGGACCTGGCTCGGGATCTCACCATCGGCACCCTCCGGGGCGCGGCGGAAATGCTGGTGGCGGATCCGGACGCGGCCGCCCTGCGACAGCGGGTCACCAGTCCCGGCGGCACCACCGCCGCCGCCCTGGTTGTATTCGACCGCCGCGACCTCACTGGCATGGTGGCGGAAGCGCTGCGGGCCGCCCGGGACCGGAGTCTGGAACTGGGCCGTTGAGGAGATGGTCATGCCGTCCCTTCCCGATATCGAACCATGGCGGGACGGTTCGGCCCTGCCGGTGAAAGCCCATGCCGGCGCCCGCCGCGACGCGGTGACCGGCGTGCATGACGGCCGGCTGAAAGTCGAAGTCACCACCGCGCCGGAAAAGGGAAAGGCCAACCGCGCCATCGCCCGGTTGTTGGCGAAGACGCTGGGTTTGCCCGCCGCCTCGGTGGAGCTGCTGTCGGGGGAAACGGGGTCCCGCAAGCGGTTCGGCATCGGCGGTCTGGATCCGGCGCGGCTGGCCGAACGCCTGAACCGGGTGCTGGCGACCGAATCGGACGGCGCCGCGCCCCGTCGTTGACTCACCGAAAAGGAAATCCATGTCCAGCAATCTCTCGTCCCGCATCGACGCCGCCGTCGCCGCCATCCGCCGCCGCAGCGACCGTTCCGTCCGTACCGGCATCATCCTCGGTACCGGCCTGGGCGGCGTGGCGCGTCATATTGATGATGCCGTTGCCATTCCCTATACCGATATTCCCGGCTTTTCCGAAGCTACGGTGGCGAGTCACGCCGGCCGGATGCTTATCGGTACCGTCTCCGGCATACCGGTGGCGGCGATGGAAGGGCGGTTTCATTTTTATGAAGGCTATACTCTGGATCAGGTGACCTTTCCCGTCCGGGTTATCCGGGCGCTGGGCGCCTCCTCCCTGGTGGTGACCAATGCCTGCGGCAGCCTCAATCCGCTGCACCGCAAGGGCGATATCATGGTCATCGACGATCACATCAACCTGATGGGCGTGAACCCGCTGATCGGGCCGAACGACGACGCCCTCGGCCCGCGGTTCCCCGACATGTGCGAACCCTATACCCGGGCCTATGCCGATATGGCGCTGGCCATCGCCCGGGAAAACGCCATCCCGGCCCACCGCGGCGTGTATGCCGCCATGACCGGACCTTGTCTCGAGACCCGGGCCGAATACCGGATGCTCCGATTGATCGGGGCCGACGCCATCGGCATGTCCACCGTGCCCGAGGTCATCGTCGGCGTCCACGCCGGGCTGCGGATCCTCGGCCTGTCGGTCCTGACGGACGTTTGTCTCCCCGACGCTCTGGAACCGGTGAATATCGGCGACATCATCGCCGTCGCCACCGCCAGCGGACCCCTCCTGGAAACCATTCTTCTGTCCTTCATCGCCCGGGCCGGCGAGAAAGGCCTGTTGTAATGGCCCGGCGGCAGCGCCCGGCGGTGGAACGGTATCACGATCGGGTGGCTGGTCTGTACGACACCATCTACGACGGCGACGCTTACTGGGAGGTGGTGTTTCAACTTACCTGGCGCAATGTCCTCCGCCACCTGCCTAAAAATCTCGCCAGCCGCTGCCTGGACGTGGGCTGCGGCACCGGCCGCTGGGGCCTGCGGCTGGTCAAGGCCGGCTATCCCACCGATTTCCTGGACATCTCCCAAAAGATGCTGGACCAGGTGGCCGGCAAGCTGTCCGCTCTCAACCGGCCCTACGCCCTGGTGGATTGCCTGCGGGAAGAAGCGGGGCGGGCGGCCGGACCGCCGGCTGAGCGGGGTTCGACGTTGTGGCATGCGTCCATCGATGATTGTGGCGCCCTGCCCACGGCCTCCTACGATTTCATCATCGGCCAGGGCGATCCCCTGAACTGCGCCCAGCGGCCGGGCCGGGCCTTCAAACACCTCGCCTCTCTTCTGCGGCCGGGCGGGATTATGCTGTTGTCCGTGGACAACCGTCTCCAGGGCATTTACCATTATTTCAAGGAGGGCGATGTGGCCGGCCTGGAGGAATTCCTACGCACCGGCCGCACCGAGTGGGTCACCGACGATCCGGCGGAGCGCTACGGCCTCACCATGTTCACGCCCGGGCAACTCCGGGCCATGTGCCGCGAACGGGGCCTGGAACTGCTGAGCCTCATCGGCAAAACGGTGCTGCCGCTTCGGCGGTTCCGAGCGCTGCTCGAAGACCCGGCGAAGCGGGAGACCCTGTTCCGGTTGGAAGAATCGCTCCACGCCGAGGAAGCCATGCTCGCCAACGCTGCCCACCTCGAATTCGTTGCCCGAAAACCCGAATGAATCCGGTCAGGCGGTGATGGAAGCGGCGAAGGCGGGGAGATCCAGCCGCAGGTTTTCCGTCAGAAAACGGTTGGCGCCGCCGAAGCGGTTGTCCAGCACTTCGAACGCCGCCTGGAGGTACTCCGGCGCCACCCCGTAGAGGGGAGCCGTTGTCTCGTCGTAATCCACATCCTGGACGTATTTTTTCTGCAAACAGTGGTTGGAAAGCAGGTAGTCCTCCATGATGACGGCAGGTTCCACGCCGACGCCGGCGAGGACCAGGGCCGCCGCCACACCGGTGCGGTCCTTGCCGGCGGTGCAGTGGAAGAGGACCGGCGCCATTTCCGGATCCGCCGCCACAGCGAAGAAGTCCCGGAATGCGGCCTGGAAATCATTGATCAGGGCCCGGTAGACGGAGATCATGATCCCTTCGCTTTTGGTCCGGGTCAGGCTGTCGCCGGCGAGGCCGCGCATCAGCCGTCCCGCCTCGATGGGAATGGCAATGCGGTTCCGGACGCTCCGTGGGAACCGATCCGGCGCCGCTGCTGCCTCGCTCCGATCGCGAAAATCGATGACCGTTCGTATCCCCAAATCCGCCAGTCGGCCGAGGTCGGCGTCGCTCAGAGCGCTGAGGTCATCGGAACGATAGAGTCGGCCCGGGCGGACGCGGCGACCGGCTAGTGCCGGCAGACCGCCCAAGTCCCGCAGGTTGGGCGCGCCGTCGGTGGCGACGATTCGGCTGGGAGGCATCGGGAGCCTTTCCACACTCTGAGTATTTCCCACACCCGGTTCTCTGGCGGTTACGGCTGGATAAAGACCCAGGCCCCCTCCGGCAGAGCGGTGAAAATTTCCTCCATATGCGGGGCTTCCAGGGTGAAGCCGCCTTCGGTGAACTCGACCCAATTCCGCAGGCCGTTTAGGCCGAGGCCACCACCGGCGACGGTGTTTTGTGGCGGTAGGGCCCGCCGTCGCCAGGCATTGTCCACCTCTGCCACCCGTCCCGAATCCAAACCGATGCGGCGGGCGTCTTCGGGCGAGGGCCAGCTCAGGTAAAGGCGCGGCCCGTCGCGGTCGAGGTGCCGGTCGGCGATATAGTAGCGCCCGTATGGGGTTTTGCCGTCGCGGGCATTCATCTTGCCACCGTCCGGATCCTGTGGGACGCCCACCTGATTGTATTTGCGGATGTAACCCTGACCCGGCACGCACAGACCGATAAACTTCAGCTTGGGATAGATGGTGAGGTAGGCGCCCGGGATGGGTCCGGTGATCTCCCGGCTCAGCCAGTCGATAGTCTCGCTGGTTTCCGCGGCCGCCGCCGGCGTCCGGCTGGCGTCGGGACTGGGCCGCAGGGAGGACACGCCGCGTTCCGGATGTGCCTCCGGTTCTAGGGCCACCAGCGGAGGAATCGCCGTGGAAGCGGATGGTTCCGCTTGGGGCAGTGCCATCGGCGGCTGCAGGGACGGGAAGGGCTGGCCGGAGATGGCAGACGGGTCGCCGGCTCCGGGGAGGGGCGGCGGCAGAAGCGGCGTGTCCAGACCGGCAACACCGGCGGTGGTTGTGTCCATCTCCGGCATCGGCCAGGCCACAAGAGGGCCGGCGCGGAACTCGCTGGCGGATTTCTGCGGCGGCTGGCTGTCGGCCAGTTCCCGCCGCGTTACCCCTCTCGGCGCGTCCTGCTGCCAGCGCCACGGGTTCTCGGACAGCCGGCGCCAGCCGCGTCCGGTCAGCGGTGGTCCGGCGCGCCGCTCCTCCCGGCCGCCGCTCCGGCCGCCGCTCCATCGGGCCGGAGCGGCACCGGTCAGCCGCCATTCCTCGGGCGGACCGACCCGTTTCACCGCTGGCAGCGGAGCCGGCGGTTCCGCCTCCGGCCGCCAGGCCAGGCTTTCGCCGCGGGATGGATTGGCCAAGGACAGGAG
>JAJBSZ010000444.1 GCA_020861125.1 Planctomycetota bacterium
TTGTATAGTCGGCCGAAAGTGGTACACTAAGCGTTGCCCGTATCCCTGCCGGTCGCCCGTCCGGCGCCACGGGTGGGCCGAGGGGGAGAGTCGGCAGAGGACGCGTGCCTCGCCGCCCGTAGGAACGAAACGAGGACAGTACATGCCAATCCCACGCATCGCGGCCGTTTTCGCCCTGTGCATTATCCTGAGCGGCTGTTCGGATCGGGGCAACCGGTCCACCCGCACCGTCGACGAAAGCGCCAACCCGGATCTGCTGGTGAAAAACGCCGTGGAAACCCGGACCAGTCTTTCCAGTATTGCCGGCAAGGGCGTGATGCGGATCGTCGACCAACCCAACCGCTTTGGACTGACGGTAAATGCCGATGTGGTGGCGGACGAGAGTAACCGCCTCCGGATCCGGGCTGACAAACTCGCCGGCGCCATTCAGGCCTTCGATGTGGTTATGCTCCAGGATGACATCGGGTTTTACATCCCCACCCAGAACACCCTGTACCATGGCAAGGTGGAAGATTTGCAGTATTTCTCGTTCCGTTTCGATCCAGACGAGGTTCTCCGGCAGATGCTGCGTCCGGAAACCTCGCTGCTTCTTAAGAAATGGCGGAACTCTCCCAACCTGCCGGGAGATCCCGCCAACGCCATCATGGTCGAGGAAGACGCCCCCGCCAACCAGCCGCGGCTCCGCCTCGCCATCAACAAACGGAACGGCATGATCGCCTCGGTCACCCAGCTCGATCGCAACAACCAGCCGGTGCTGGTCAAGCGCTACGACGATTACCGCGATCTCAGCCGCAGTCGGCGGTCGACACGGATGGCCGACGATGATTCCGCCTTCCCCTACCTTATTTCCTTCACCTGGCCGCGGGACAAGCGGATGATGGAAATGCACTTCAAAACGGTGGAAGGCAACGCCATGGTTATCGACGAGGATTTCGAAGTCGCCACTTCCTCCGATACCCGATACCTGCCCCTCACCGAGGCCCAGATGGATCCATCCATGGGTGACGAACCGCTGGCCGAACTGCCCCGGGCCGGGCCGGCGGAACGGCCGCTGTAACGCCCCCTCCTGTCGGGCATCGGGCACGATGTCCCGGCGGCGGCAGCGGCTCCCGACCACCCCCACCTCCCGTTTCGCCGCTTCGGCCTCTTGTGGAAAAGTGAAGCCTCCAGTATGCAGAAAAAATTCCTCCGGGCCATTGCCGGCATAGCCTGCCACCGTTATGGCCTGGTGATATGGATGGCCGTTGGCATTACCGTCGCCTCGTGGCTGCCGCCGATCCTCAGCTATCTGCAAGGTGGTCTGCACGCCCCGTTCGACCTCTCCACCATGCTGCCGCAGGACGTGCCGGCGGCGCGGGATTTTACCCGGGCGGTGACGGATTTCGATTCCGTCGACGAAGCGGTGGTGGTGTTCCATCTTGGCAACGCCAGCGAGCGGGAACCCACCGCCGCCGAGCTCCGCGCCAATCCGTCGCTGGGCGAGCCCGCCGCCCGCCAGGCCCGGCGCGAGGCCCGGGAACGGTATATCGAAATCGCCGGCCAGGTGGCCGACCGGGTGGTGGAACGGCTCCAAGCGGACGAACGCATCCGGAGCGCCCTGTCCCGGAAATTCCGGCCCGAAGACCGGGAGTACCTGCTGTACAACGCCCTGCCCTCCTTCGGCCTTCTCCTTCTCGGGGAAGAGGAGCTCCCCCGCATTACCGAACTCCTGCAACCGGAGGCCATCCGCCGCTCCGTCGCCGCCATGAAGGTGCGCCTGACCAGCGTTCTGGCCGGATCGGGCAATCTGGATGAATGGCTGATCCTGGACGCCATCGGTCTCGGCACCGTCTTCCAGCGTTCCCTACAGCGCTACGGCGTCGACCCCGCCGGCGGCGTCGGCGGCAGCAGCTATCTGGTCGACAAAGACGCGACCATGCTGCTGGCGGTGATCCAGCCCGATCGGCCGGCCCAGAGCATCGACTTTTCCCGAACCATATCCGAGGTCATCCGCGACGTCACCCGCGAGGCCTACGACGAGATCGTCCCGCCCGCCGCCCGCGCATCCATCCGGGTGGAATGGGGCGGCGGCTATGAAGCGGCGGTCGGCTATACCAGCCATGTGAATTCGAACCTGTTTACCACCCTGCTCACCAGTCTGGTCGGGGTGCTCGCCCTGTTTGGCCTGGTTTTCAAACGCATTGGCGTTCTCCTCTACATTGGCATCCCGCTGGTCATGGTGGTCTCCTGGACCATCGGCATCGGCTGGATCATGTACGGCCAGTTAAATATCATTTCCGCCTCTTTTGCGGCAGTGCTGGTGGCCCTGGGCATCGACTACGCCATCCATATCTATAACCGCTACATCGGTGAACGTGCCGCCGGTCTCGATATTGAGCCGGCGTTTGCCGTTGCTCTGGAGAATACCGGCTGGGGCGTGGTCATCGGCATGGTCACTACCGCCATCGCCTTCCTGTCCCTGGGCGCCACCCGCTTCAGCCAACTGGCCGAGTTCGGCGTGCTGGCGGGGACGGGGATCATCCTCTCCGCCCCGGTGATGCTGGTGGTCCTTCCCGCCCTGCTCTGCTGGCGATACCGGGAGAGCGGCGAACGCGCCGCCACCCTGAAGCCTTTGGGAATGGGCCTGGACGGCCTCGGCCGCTGGGTGGAAAACCACGCCCGGACGGCCGTGGCCGTGGGCGGCTTGCTGTTGGTCGTGGCCATTGCCCGCGTGGTCGGATCGCCCGACTCCATGCTCTTCGACGAGCGCATCTCCAGCCTGCGCCCACCGGAGCGGGTGTTCGATCTGGCGGGGGAGATCGCCCGGGCGTTTTCCAATCGCAATCCGAATTCCCTTATGCTTCTCGCCTACGGACCGGATGAAGAGCAGGCGGTGGAACGCGCCGCCCGCCTCCAGGACGTGTGCGCTGAGCTGGAAAGGGAGACGATGCCCAACCGCAAGGGGGTCGAAACGCCCCTCCTGTTGGCCTACGAATCCTTTCTCCGCTACATTCCCGCCCCGTCGGCGCAGCGGCGGATGCTGGCGGGACTGGCAGCGGCCGATCTCCCCCGGGCGCTGGCGGTGTTCCGTGCGGCCCTGGAGGACGAGGGACTGGACGAGGAGTATTTCGGCTTTACCGTGGCCCTGTTGGAAGAGCACCAGAAACGGGTGGACGCGGATGCCATCGTCCTCCCCTCCGATCTGCGGGACACCACCCTCTGGAGCTATCTCAAACGTTTCATATCCCACCGGCGGCGGATGGTGGATCTACGGCGGCCGCTCCCGGCCGATCTGCAGTTCCCGGTGACGGTGGCGGCGCCGGCGGTGTCGCGATCGGAGGCGATCAAGGCCCATATCGGCGACCACCTCTCCCGCGAGGAGCTCCTTGCCCTCTACGACGACCCCGCCCTGCCCTGGCAGGAACAGGTGAAGCGGGTGGTGGTGAATGACGCCGGCGGCTGGGTGGTGAAGATCAGCGTCTACCCGCCCCTGGACACGGCCACCCGGGCGGGCGACCCGTTGATCGACGAAGCCTGGCTGGCGGCGGTGCGGGAAAAACTGGGCATCCCGCCCCCGGGAACGGGCACCGATACCAGCACCGTCCTGGCCGGTATGCCCATCCTGGCCCACGATCTCGCCGGCATCGTCAAGGAGGATTTCCGCCGGGTGTCGGTGGCGGTTCTGGTGATATGCAGCCTGGTGCTCCTGGTGTTTTTTCACCGTCACCCGGTGCGGGTCGTCACCAGCCTGGCGCCGATTCTCTTGGGTATCACCTATCTTCTCGGCTTCATGAGCCTCACCGGCATCCATTTCAATTTCGTCAACACCCTGGTGGTCCCCATCATCATCGGCATCGGCGTCGACAACGGCATCCATCTGACCGAACGCTTTTTCGAAAGCGGCCACAGCGCCCGCACCATTATTGCCGACACCGGCCGGGCGCTGATCGTCACCGCCCTGACCAGTTGCGCCGGCTTCGGATCCCTGGCCATCAGCGGCTACGAAGGGGTGGCCAGCATGGGCCGGCTCACCATCTTCGCGTTGGGTTGGGTCCTGTTCGCCAGCCTGTTCGTGGTGCCCGCCGGGCTGTACACCGCGTGGCGTCGCCGTGGCGCCGGGGACGACGGTGGCGGAGCGTTGCCTTCCGAGGGCGAAATTCTATAATACAACGGGAGAGGGAACGGGTGGACGCCGTGGCCGGCCCCCGCCTGCCGGCGGCCCGACGGAGGCCGCCCGTCATGATCTGACAGCGAGCGGCCGGCCTAAACCCGGCGGCGCCAGTGAAAGGTCCCACAATGAAACCATGTATTGTCCTTGCCCTCCTCCTGGCGCTGGCGGCGCCGGTCAGCCCTGCCGGGCAACCGGCCCAAGGCCGGGAATTATCCCCGGCGGAAACCGATCGCGCCATCGACGACGTGTTCAACGGCGCCATGGGCGTCGTGCGCATGGAGGCGGATCTCGTGACCCAGCGGGCGGGCGGCATGGTCCGTGGGTCGCAGAATACCTATGAATACCTCCGCCTGGAAGCGCCGACCCGGATGATCCTGGAAAACCGCGGCGAGAGCCAGGCCAGAATCCCTTCGGAGGAAACCACCGTTATCATCGTCGACGGCCGGAATATCTGGGAAGCCGAAGCGCGCCGGCCGGGCGCACGGGAACGAACGGTAAGCCGCCGCTCCTTCCGGCCCAACCTGGATGCGACCCGGGCCCAGGGCCGCGACGTGTTCTTCGAGCGCTTCCTCATTGGGGGCGACCTCCCCTCGGCCAACGG
>JAJBSZ010000277.1 GCA_020861125.1 Planctomycetota bacterium
TGCGGCGCGCGCCGGGGACCCGCCTCCGCCCTCCCCCGCAGCGGACACAACCCCGCCGCCTCCTCTCCCGGGGGGCCGGAGGCAACGCGGGTTTTCTGGTTTGGCTCGTGGTGCGCAGGGAGGCGACGCCTGGGTTGGACCGATGGTAGTGATTGATGATGTCGGGCTGGTCGCCCCAAACCCACCGGGCCACTAGCGTGGGGCTGCTGCCCTCTCGGGAGGGCGCGGTGCGCGACTTGCCGCATGGTTTACCGCAAAGCGAGTTTTTCCGTTAGGCGCGCCGTAAAACTTCTCCCAGACGCTTGTCCAGCGCGGCGTCGGAAAATCCCAGGAGGTGGCCGGTCCGCCGTACCCGGTCGCCAGCCTCACCCGTCAAGATGCCCACCGGATCGGTACGCACCAGCCCGGCCAGGGCCGTATCCAGAAAATCCCAATACTCGATGGCCAACTGCGGCGGGGCAACAATATCCAGATCCAATCGCCGGGCGTACGACAGGAGTTCCGGCAACGGAAACAGCGCCAGGGCAGCGGCACCAGGCTCCTCCGCCGCCAGCAGGAGGGAACGCAGCCGCGCCAGGCCAATACCCAGGGCAGTGGCGAAATCCCCCGCCGCCGGAAACCGCCCGCCGGCAGTGGCCGGCGCGGCGGGCGCCAGCCATTCCCCGCCGTCGGCCAGCCGGATGGTGGAGAGCGCCGCCAGCGCCTCCCGGTCCAGGGGGCGGGAAAGCCAGTGGAATAATTCCATCCCGGTGAGGAGCAGCGCCCGGGCGATGGGCTGCCCGTCGGGCGCGAGGCCCAGCTCCCGGGCCGAAGCGCGGGGTACCTCGAACGCCGTCGCCGCCCCGTCGTCAAACCGCATGCCAGCGATGGCGGCATGGACCGCCTGCGTCATCTCCAGTTCAAACGCGCCGGTGACGGAGGCGAGAATACTGTCGGGCACCCGGGCACCATGGCGGCGGGCACGGGTAAGGAACGGCACCGCCCGGGCGCCCAGCCGCGCCGTCTCCGCGAGGAACTCCCGCTCCCGCTCGGCCGAGCACTTTAGGTACAGCATGGTCCGCACCGCTTCCGGCAACCGCTGGTGGCTGACGCCAAACTCGCCAAACCGCGCCACCAGTTCCGGCCGGGACAGCCCGCGGAGCTCCGCTTCGATGGTACGGACCCAGGCGAAATCGGGATCCGCCTTCAGCGGCGGTTCCTCCGTGCCGCGGAACGGATCGCCCTGCACCTCTTCGTAGGCGTGCAGGCCGACAGCCGAGTTGTCGGCATCGTCCAGCCGCACCAGCCAGGCGGTTTTGATAAATCGATCCAGGCGCGGATCATGGCAGACGAAAGACCCCCAGGTGATGTCGCCCGGGCCGCCGCCGTCCTCCCGCCGGCTGTGGGTTTCCTCCACAACCCGCCAGGCCAGGCTGTCAACGGGGAAACCGGCCGCCAGGCACACCGCCATGGCCGCCGCCAACTCCCGGTTGCTGTGGCGAGTGGGCAGCACCAATTTCCGGAATACGGTGGCGCCGTCGCCGAAATATTCGAGGTTCGACCGGGCCTGGGCCAGATGTTCCTCCAGCAGCGCCACCAGGTCCTCGTCGTGCCAGGGCTGGACCAGTTCGGCCGCCCGCAGGGCATAGCGCAGGTTCTGCACCGGCTCCAGGCCGGACAGTTCGTCAAAAAACCAGCCGCACGAGGAATACATCAGCATGGCGTTGTGCTGCGCTTCCAGGATACGCCAGAGGCGTTCCATTTCGGCGCCATCCAGGGTCCGCTGGGCATGGCGGCGGAGGAACCGGGCCCGGGCGGCGCTCGCCGGATCCAGGAGTACACCGATGTAGTCGTTCCGGGCGTCGTCGGCGTCCCAGACCAGCCGCCCGAGCTCCCGCCGCGCCACCTGGCGAACCCGATGGCGCAGGTGGTCCAAAGCCTGGCGCAGCGGAGCGCGCCAGGCCTGGTTCCAGCCCGGCGGCGTGGGCGGCCGGCAGCCGCAGTCCCGCGACCAGCGGCCCATGCCGTGCCCGCAGCTCCAGGACGAGCCGTTGCCGTCCTCCCCCGGCCAGAGCTTGACCTCCCATTCCGGCGGGTGGTCGCATAGGAAGCCGCCGGCCGACACCACGCGAAGACCGAGAGCCGGGGCGATGTCGCGGAACAGGCGGGCCAGCGCCTCGTTCCCGTATTTTTCGTGGTGACCGTAGATCTCGCCGTCGGTGACGATGGACACCAGTTGCGCGCCGGGATAGTCCGGCAGGTAGCAGCGTTCCAGTTCCCGGGCCAGCTCTTCCGGTCGGTTCAGGATATGGTCAAAGCTCACCTTGAGGTTGAGGCCCGGCGTATAGAAAATCACGTCCAGAAAGCGGTCGAAATGGGTGCGGCCGCCACCGTCGGTCTCGAACAACCGGTAGCCGCGGCGGGTGTCCACCGCCCCCATGGCGACGTCCTGCCATGCGGAGCTGCCAAACGGCCGGGCGCTGGACGCCTGGTGGGGCGAAAGGATGACGAAGCGGACGCCGTGGTCGATAAGGGCGCGGGTGGTCTCCGGATCGATGCCGCACTCCGACAGCCACATGCCGGCGGGAATAGAGCCAAACCGGTGACGGAATTCCCGGAGTCCCCAGAGGATCTGGGTGTGCCGATCCCGCGCGTCGGCCAACGGCAGCATCATATGGTTATAAACCTGCGCCATGGCGACGGAGCGGTCGATGGCGGCGGCGTCGGCCAGATGCCGCACCAACCGCGGATGCGCCGTCTCCAGCCAGGACAGGAGGGTGGGACCGAAGTTGAACGAGGTATGGGCGTAGTTGTTGTACAGGTCGCGCAGGGCGCCCTGGCCGTCGTAGACGCGGCTGCGGGCCATGGGGAGATAGCATTCGTCGGCGATGCGCCGGTTCCAGTTTTCCCAGGGGGCGGCGGAATACTGGGGGTCGATATGACCGGTCCAGGGGTTTTCCCGGGGCGGTTGGTAAAAATGGCCGTGCACCAAGAGACAGCGGTCACCGTGGGCCATGCATGTCCTCCCCGTGGCGCTTCCGACAAGTCCTGCCCGAACCGCCCAGGCGCACCACCTCGACCAGCTCGGTCGGTTGGCAGGCGGGATGCGGCTGTTGCAAATCCGGTCACCCGCTAGTATAGCATCCGGAGGGAGTATACGTAAAGGGCGCGGCCGGCGCTCCCGGCCGGCAACGGAAGGAGACTGCGCATGGGCGACGGCTGGCAGACGCGTCAGGCACCGGCGAAGGTGAACTGTTTTCTGGAAGTGGTGGGTAAACGCGCCGACGGCTTCCATGATATCGAATCCGTCTTTGTGGAAATTGACCTGGCCGATACCCTGTCGGCCGCCCCCGGCGAAGACGGCGGCATCCACCTCAGCTGCGACGATCCGGCGGTACCGCCCGGCGGCGACAACCTGGTGCTGCGGGCGGCGGATCTCCTGCGCCGGGAATGCGGCCGGCGGGACGGCATCCGCTTTCGTCTGGAAAAACGCATCCCCATGGGCGGCGGTCTGGGCGGCGGGAGTTCCGACGCCGCCGCCGCCCTGCGCCTGGCGAACGCCGTGTGGAATGCCGGTCTGTCGGACTCGGACCTGGCGGCGCTGGCGGCGCGGGTGGGATCGGACGTGCCGTTTTTTCTCCAGGGTGGCGTCTGCCTGTGCGAGGGCAGGGGTGAGCGGATAACCCCGCTCGGCGGGTTTCCCGGCCAAGCCGCCTTTGGACTGGCCCTCGGCGGCATCCACTCCGACACCGCCGCCGCCTACCGCCGGCTGCGTCTGCCCGAGCCGGGCGGGCGGCGGTCTGCCGGACCGTTCCTCGCCGCCATGGCTCGTGGCGACGTGACGGCGATGGCGGCGGCGGCTTTCAACCGATTCGAGCCCACGGTCTACGCGGCGCTGCCGGCGCTGGCCCGGTTCCGCGACCGGGCGGCGGCGGCGATCAGTCGGCCGATCCGGCTGTCGGGCAGCGGCTCCGGGTTGTGGTGGCTGGAGGAGACGGCCGGCGGGGCCGCCCGGCCGCCCACCCGGGTTGGCAGGGTGATCCGGATAGTGACCGAGGCGGATATCCAGCCGGCGGATTCCGTATCGGAGGGGTGACGGCTCCACCGGGACTTCCTTCCTTTTCCCGTGGGGATGTTCTGGCGTGGATGCCGGAAGTGGTTGGTTCGGGACCGCGTCGGCACCGCCGGGGCCGGGCCGTCGGGGCCTGGGACCATGACTCGTGGCCGCCGCCGCTGTCAGATTCCGGTTGTAAAACCCGGGGCGATTACCCATACTATGTCCCCATGTTTTCCCAACGGGTTGCCATCCTGCTGGCGCTGGTTCTGGCCGGGCTGTCGCCGTCGCCGGCCGCTGCCGAGTTCGACATCGACGCCGGCCGGGTCATCCTGCGCCGGCTGCAGTTGTGCGCCGATTGCGGCTCCGCCCTGTTGGTGACCGACGTTCCGACCGGCGCGCCCATCCGCTGTCCCGATTGCGGCCGCGAGCAGCCGCGCCTGGCCGTCGAGTATCTGATCAACCAAGTATACCAACTCTGCCGTCTGTGCCAGGGTCCGCTCGACGCCCACGGTCACCAGCCGGGCGATATCGTGGAATGCGACACCTGCCATACTCGCCAGAGCCTGAGCCGGGACGGGATACTGCCGGCATGGGCGGCGGCGGGAAAAGGCTACCTGCCCGGTTTTCCCCCCGGCACCGCCCGGAAAACCCTCCTGTATTCCGCCAGCGGGGCTGACAGCCCCCTCACCCCCTACCCGCTG
>JAJBSZ010000285.1 GCA_020861125.1 Planctomycetota bacterium
AAGGATGATCTCAAGTCCGGGTAGTTCACCGGAAATAAACCCCCGGACGTTTTCCATGAGGAGCCAGCCCAGCTTGCCGACTTGGGCGATATTCCAGAAAAGCGGCCAGAGCCAGCGCTCATCACTGCATCCCCGCCGCAGTCCGGCGTAGGACCATGGCTGGCAGGGAATGCCGCCATGCAGGATGACGCTGTCAGGGTCGATGCCCAGGCGGTCAATAATTCTTTTTGCCGGGAGGGTGGCAAGGTCGGACCAGAGAGGAGCCGAATCCAGCAGTCCCGCTTCCATTTTGCCAGCCAGGATCGCGGCTGGATACGCTTCCCTTTCACAGTACAGTATTGTGCGGCATGCTCCGCCCATTGCGAGATGCAGCCCGAGATCAATTCCTCCGTATCCTGAGCAAACGCTGACGGCGTACCGGGGATATACAGCCATGTCAATTCGCCACCTTGAAACCATTCATTCCGTCCCTTTCTCTACCGTTCTCCGGCGCCCTCTTCAAATGCCCAACGATGCCGAATAAAATGCCGTGCCGCCCGTCGCACCTGTTCTGCGGTAGCTTTGTCGACCTCCATCGCCCGCGCGATATCAATCACCTCCATGAACGCCGCCGCTTTCACGGCCTCCCACTTCGGAAGGCGAAATTCCTCTCTCACCTGTGCGCGAATTTCCGCCGCCGATCTTTTCCCATTCATGAAGTCACCATTCCAAACAGCCCCCGATCCATCCGCTGCGCCCTTGGCGACAGCCACAGGCATTCAGTTCGCCGCGACTTGGTCCCGGGCTTCACCATGCACGGCACATCCCACTGCAGCCGTTGCCACCCCGCCGCCTCCAGGGGCGAGTAACTTTCGTGCCAGTACCCTGACAGAATGGCCTTGCCTTTCAGCGCCAGCAGGGCGGCCACAAGCTCCGCGTGGTCTTGGAGGGACAATTCGTGGGCGTATTTCCCGTCCTGCCGCGTCTCCCACACATAGGGCGGGTCGAGGTAAAACAGCGTGTCTAGCCTGTCGTACCGCCGCAGCACCACCCGCCAGTCGTCCTGCTCGATCTGCACGTCCAACAGGCGTCGGCACACTTCGGGCAATACCTCGAACCCGCGCCGCCAGCGCCCAATGTTCGACGCCCGGCCGCCGTGGTCGTCCACCACGAATCCCCATACCCGGTTGACGCCGCTGTACGATTGCCTCTGCCGGATCATGAACCGCCGCGCCGCTTCCACCGGGTCGTCCGCCGGCTCCTTCGCCGCGTTGAACTCCGCGCGGGAATACGGCGTCATCTTGAGCGCCGCCTGCAATCGGGCCATGAGCAGGGGCGACCGGATGACGCGGAACAGATTCACCAGGCCGGCGTCGACATCGTTGTACACCTCCACCGGCGCAGGCGCTTTCGCCAGCAACACCGCCGCCGATCCGCCGAAGGGTTCCACGTAGGTGCGATGGGCGGGGAACACCTGGATGATGCGATCCGCCAGCGCCGACTTGCCACCGAACCAGATAATGGGCGAGGTCGGCATCATCCAGCCCCCGGCGCGAGTATGGCGGCCGTTGCCCTGCCGCCGGCCCCGGCCACCAACGCCCACTCCGCCGCCCCTATCACTGCGGCCAGCGTCCGGGCCTCATTTTCCGACAGGGCCGAACGGTGCTCTATCTCGATAGTGTCCCATGCCCGCAGCCGGGTGGCTTCGTCGTTCATCCCGTCCACTCTCCGTCCACTTCCGCCTGCATGGTTCCACCGCAATGCGGACAAGGCCCCGGTGCGGGCCTGCCGGCAGATTTTGGCCTCGGCGTCGTTACAGATTCGTCACCGCAGCGGTCACACGTTACGCGCCAATAAAACCGCCGTTCTCGCTCCACTTTCGGTGCCGCCGCCGGTGGAAGGATGTACTTGTCCGGGTTGGTGGCAAAGGTCCGAAGATCGTAACGCCCGCAGTTGGGGTCGTTCTGGATCAGGCCGACGATCCGCCGCATACCATCCACCAGATCGGCCTCGGTCAAAATACCGGGTTCCAGGTAGTCGCGAGCAATCCTGTCCGCCGCCTGTCGGGCGTTCCTGCCTTCCAGGCCTTCGGGACGTTGCACCCCCGCAGCCGCCCAGGCGTCCCGCCACAACCGAAGAACCAGGGCGGCGTCGGTATCCAACGATGCGGGCGATTTTCGGCCCCCCGATTTTCGGGGGGGTAGGGGGGTAGTTCTTCTTGAAACCTTCTTTGAAACTTCTTCATCCTTATAAATAGCGTGCCCCCTTCCTTGCCCTTTTTTTTGCCCTTTTTCAGGTTTTTGTCTTGCCCCGGTCGTGCCATCACCTTCGCGTTTTACCTTGTGCAGTGCAGTTTTATCCGCCTTTTTCACCTTGCCCTTTTTGCCTGGTTCGCCTTGCCCTTTTCCTTGCCCTTTTCCTTGCCCCGGCTCTTCCGGAGCGTTCTCACCCTTTCCTGGGGAAGACAAACGCATCTGGTACTGGTGATACTTCGTCACTGTGATCACGCTGCCGTCGCGTTCGATCATGCTTTCCTGAATCAAAACCGCTAAAGCGTTGCGAATCCTTTTTACGGATAACTCGACAGCGGCCACCATGTCTGCCAGGCTGGCCCGCACCTGGCCGCGCCGTAACCCGTCCGCACCGACGTCGTCATGTTCCGCCCGCAGTAGCAGCCAAACGAACAGCCTTGTGGCGTTGTGATTCGGCCATATGGGTGAGTATTCCAACTTTCGATGGACCTTGACCCAACCGCGCCGCCGCTCTCGATCCGACAATGCACCACTCCCGGCATAACGGCCCCCGCCGTCCCGTTGCCAAACGCTCCTCTAGCTGAAAAAAGGGCGGCGGGTTATCCCCGCCGCCGTCGCGTCATTCCAGGGCCTCCAGCTCGCATAGCGCCGTCTCCAGGCGCCCCCGCAATCCCTCCGGCACGGCGGGACCGGTTGATAACAGCAAACGCAGCCTGCGGGCCGCGCGCACCACCGCCGCCAGTTTTCGCCCGCCACCCATCTCTATGGAAACCGCCCCGGTCGGGGCGGGTCGCAGTTTTTCCCGTAGTTCGCGCCGCAAGTCCTTCTCACTGGCGGTCCCGCCGGCGCCGAACACCTGGCGGTGGATCTCCTCGGCCTCCTCCTGGGGGATCGCTTCATCCCGGCGTACCCGGTCCAACAATTCGATTGTCGTATACTCCGGCGCGCCCGGGGCGGTGTCCGTTTGACCATCCTCAAGGGCCGCCAGGCGCGCCGCCTCGTACTTTTTCATGTAGTTGTAGCTAATCATCAATTTCTGGACGGTGGGCTTTTTCAACCCCAACTCACGGGCGCAATACACCTCGAAGTCGTCGTACCCGGCGTCCTTGTAGTCGCCACCGTAAGCCATTTGGATGAGCAGGCCGCCCAAGGTAACCCAGGATGCCCGAAAGGCCTGGAGGGCCACCAGGACGCGATGCCGTAGGCTGTCCGGTTCAATCCCCGCTAGCCGTGCGTCAATTTTTTCAATGCTCGCCGTCGTCATCGTCTCCCCGTCGGTGATACCGTTCCAAAAGAATGAGAGCCAGCCAGGTGGCCTCATCGTCCATGCCGATCAAATCTCTCGTCACCGCGACACTATAAAAGGCCATATCCTGCAGCGTCTTGAGGTGACTTTCCGATTCGTGCTCGGCCTGGTCTGCCGTCAACCCATTGCGTCGTTCTGGGAGGAAAACAAGGCACCCACGGGTTTTAATCCACACCGCTTCCTCGGGCCGGCGCACGTCCGGTACGATGATAAAATCCGTGCGGCGGTCATCGCTGGTTCGCCATTCAAGCCGTCTCACCAGGGCGCGCCTATCGACGGCGATCAGGGCGTCGGCGGCTGCCTGGTGGAAGTCGCGCCAGGCGCCGAGAGGTTCGCCGCGCCACCCGGCGCAGCGGGCAAAGGCTTTCAGCGGCTTTGCCAGGGGTTCGACCTTAGCCGAGAACCCCCGGTGTGCCAGTTTGCCGGCCAGCATGCCGGCCAGCGTGTTCTTTCCGGCGCGTGCCGCACCGGCGATTCCCACATAGTGCACTCGTCTGATCCTTCCATCGTCCCGGCTGTCATCGTCAGTCATGATCCGCCACGACCACAAGACGCCCCCCTCGGGGGAATCGGGGCCACTTTGGGGGAAAGGGCCAACCGAAGAGGAGGACGTTTCGACATGGGGCGTTACCTGTCGGGGGATGGTTGCCCTGTGCCGATAACAGATGCCAATTCATCCATGGCAAATTGTTGAATGAGCGCGTACCCGTCGTCCTCCGTAACCATGCCACGCATGACCAGGGATAGGACTTCGATGTGTTTTTCTGTGTAAATATTGATCCGCTTGCGCACCGCTAATGGACGGTAAATCGGATGGCTTTGCGCGTAAAAGTAATGCCGGGAAACACCAAGCATCCGTGCCGCTTCCATCAGGTTATAGTGGCGTGGCCTGCATTTCTCACGAGCCTTGGTTGTCTGCCGACGTTGTTTTATGTTGCTCATATTGCTTTCCTATGGCATAAATAGGCCGCACCTCCGCCAGAAGGTGCGGCCCGGCCAACGTGTCCGCGCAAGGAACGACTGGCTGGAAAGATCGTGTTCATAATCGGCTCCTTGCGCGTGGCCCAATATGGCGGCGGGCAGGCAATCTACTCATTACAGAAAAATACGGCATTTCGGTCGCGGAACCCAGGTTCTGGATTTATTATCGCGTTAACAATACCCTTTCAGGAAACTATACGGTCATAAAATATGAT
>JAJBSZ010000184.1 GCA_020861125.1 Planctomycetota bacterium
CCCTACTATCGCGGGGGCGCGTCCCTGATGGTTCGGTCCGGCCAGTAATCACCCCGCGGCCGGTCACGGTCGCCCCACCCCAACCGTCGTCATCCTGACGGGCGCCTTCCCCGGCGGAGGCGCCCGTCCGCTTTTGACCCTCCCCGGCAGGCGGTGGGTGGGACCGCCTGTTGGGCTTGGACATCGCGGCATCCACATGCCGTCCACCATGGGCCGCCGAGACGCCGTCATCGGAGCTTTCGCCCTGGCCTGCGCTTTCCAGCGGTTTCGGGGACCGTTGTCCTGGCTGTTGACCATTCCGCTGTCACTCGGCGCCATCCTCACCCGCTTGACCGGTCTATGGTCCGACGCAGTCGGGTGCCATCTCATCGCCGTCAGCCTTGGGGTTGCAACGGATCCGTCTCCGACCGGCCACTCCCGTCTGATCGCCGCCGACTTTTTACCGCGGACGAGCTACTGGTAGTGTATCTGATCCTACGGTGCACAAAACGGACCGGACAACCGGGAGTGCCGGCGGGCGGTGACATAGACAACAAGAGGGGACGACAACAACCGAAGGAGTGAATGATGAATATACTTGAAAGTTTGGCCGGCATCCTGGGCGAAGGAGGAAAAGCCGGCGCCAGAACCGCCGGCGCCCGTGGCGTCCCCGCTTCCACCGCCGGCCACAGCGGTCTCGGTGCCGGTCTCGGCGGCATGCTTAATTCCGGGGCTTTGGGCGACATCGCCCGCAATGTGCTCACCAACCGCAAGGGCGATTTCAGCTGGCTCAAGGGCGCCCTCATGGCCGGCGCCGGCTCCATGCTCTGGAACAAACTCACCGAGCGGGTGGGCCAGGCCAACGCCGCCGTGCCCCAATACGGCAAGGTTCAGGCCACGCCGGATCAAAAGGCGGAACGTCTGATCCGGTCGCTGGTCTATGCCGCCCGCGCCGATGGCCATATCGACAGCAAGGAAAAAGCCGCCATCGGGCAGCAGCTCCAGACCCTCAACCTCGGCCGGCAGGGCCAGGAATTGGTGGAAAAGGCCATGAACGAACCTCTGGACCCCAGCATCATCGCCCAGGGCGTCCGCGACCCGGAGGAAGCGCTCCAGATCTACACCCTGTCCCGGGCCGCCGTCGATCCGGACAACTTTATGGAAAAAGCGTACCTCGATGGGTTGGCCCAGGCGCTGCGCATCCCGGAAGACGTTCGGGATCAAATCGAAGACCAGGTGATGGTCCGGCGCTAGGCAACGGATTCCCGCGCCACCCCCCTATTCGCGGGGTGGCGGCGGGCCGCCTCAGTCGTTACCGGGTGCGGTCGTTTCCGGCTCCCGCGCCATCATGGCTTCCCGGGTGCGCCGGGCGATTTCGGCGTTGACCATCCGGGCGGTGTCGCCCAGACGTTCGGAACGGCGCTCTGCCGCCTGTCGCAGGTCGGGGTCCACCGCCATGTCCGCACCCCCTGGCCGGTCCGCCGTCTCGCCCGGATTGGCTTCCAGCCAAGCTGTGGTCCGCTCGAACAGCGGTTCCAGCCGGGCCAGGGCGACGGCATCGCCATGGCGGGCGGCTGCTAAAAAGTATTCCTCCGCCCGGTCGTCATCCGGTTCCACCCCAGCCAAACCCTCAGCGTACACGAGACCGAGCAGGCGGAGGGCGTCCGGACTGCCGGCGATTGCCGCCCGCTCCAGGTAGGCTAGCCCCTTCACCACATCCACCTCGACGGCCGGCGCTTGGTCCTCCGCCGGGGTTAAGCCGAGGTACAGGTCGCCCAGGGTTACCATCGCCTCGAGGACGCCGTGGTCCTCAGCCAGTTCCATGTATTCCAGCGCCCGCTCGGAGGTGGCGCCATAGACCAGGCCAAGGTGGTTGAGGACACCGATGATGAGGGCGGCGTCGCCGGCGGCCGCGCGGTCCGGTTGACTGGCGATCACCTCCCGGCAGGCCTGGACCACCGCCGTTTCCAGAAGTTCCCAATAGGCTTCCTGCTCCTCCGGACGCAACCGGGACAACGCCGCGTAGGGATCCATCGGGTCCACGGTGGCAAGGACGGATTCCATTTCTCCCAGCCGTTTCTCCAGCAGATCGAAAACGATGGCGGTGGCTCGGGGTACCTGGTTGGCCCGCGCCCGGGCGACGGCCGCGAGCTCGGGGTCTATTATCTCCTCCGCCCGCTCCGGCAGGCCGTTCCGGCCCAGCTCTGGTGCCAGCCGGGCCAGGGCGGCGTCACTGCCGCGCCGTGCCGCCTCCAGGAGGTGCTCGCGGCCCCGAACCGGGTCGGCGGTGAGGCCGGCTTCGCCGTCGGTATAGAGGAGGCCCAGGGTCCGGTGGGCGTCGACGCTGCCGCCTTCGGCGGCGCGTTGGTAATACTGCACGGCACGGGGAATATCCCGGCCGGCGCCTTCTTCCAGAAAAATGGCTCCGAGGACCACCCCCGCTTCGGGCAGGCCGGCGTTCAAAGCCATCTCGAGATACTGTTCCGCCTTGTCGAGAGACGGTTCGCCCAGCATGCCATTGAGGTAGATCCAGCCGAAGGCCATGGCGATCTCGCCCCGGTCAAGACCGGCCGGCGGCTCTTGCATCAAAACTTCGGCATATTCGTCGGCGGCCCGAAAAATGACATCGCGCGGCGACGGCTCGCCGGCGGCCGAAAGGGCGGCACCGCCGGCAAGGATTACGGCGATAAGCAGTATCATGGTGCGGGACATGGATCACTCCCCTGGGTGTACCGTCACTGGACGGTGGGAAAGGCGGGAATGTCGGCCTTGACCGCCGCCGCCACCCGTTTGTTGATTTCAACATAATGCCGGCTGGCAATGCGGTCGAGATTCTCCAGCCGCTGGTCGTATTCCTTGACGAGCTCGGGCTTGATCAAATCGTCGCGGCTGGTGGGAAAATTAGCCTTGCGACCGGGCCGCGCCTCTTCCCATTCCCGGGCCTGGCGCATGACCGGTTCCAGCCGGCGCAGGGCTGCCTCGTCCCCCCGGGCGGCGGCATCGACGAAAAAGGGCAGGGCCTTGGCCGCATCCGGATCCACCCCCATGCCGTCGGCGTAGATGACGCCCAGATGCACCATGGCCGGCACCGAACCGCCAGCGGCCGCCTTGTGGAGGAAGTCCATGGCTTTTTTTGGATCGCGGGCCAATTGCCCTTCCGGGCTGTCGATGCCGTTGTAATAAAACATGCCCAACGCGCAGTTGGCTTCGGCCGAGCCGAAATCCGCCGCCAATTCGTAAAACTCCAGCGCCAAGGCCAGCCGCCGCCCCTCGAAGCGGCCGGATTCAAACATCGTCGCCACCATCAGGGCGGCGTCGGCTTTAGCCTGGCGGCCTGACTGTTCGGCGATCACGCCGTTGGCGGCTTCCCTGGTGATGTTTTCCATCCGGTCCCGAAGGCGCATGATTTCGGCTTCGTCGACGGCCGCGGCCCTTCCCGCCGTCAACACCGCCAACGCCAGCACGAAACCGGCCACGGTGCGGTACGACATGTCAAATCTCCTTCTCTAACGCTTGCCGGCGCGCCCTTTCCGGCCGAGCAGAATTTGGAGGACAATGCCAGCGGCGAACATGGCCACGGCCAGCCACTGCCCCAGCCGGAGACCGTCAAACCCGGCGATGCCGTAGCGGAGCGGAGTGTCGTCGCGCCAGAATTCGATTACGAACCGGCCGATGGCATAGGCGAAAAGGAACCAGACGATCACCTGCCCGTCGGGCCGGTTCGGCCAGCGGCGTTCGGCCCAGATCAAACCGGCAGCGATGGCGAACAGCCCGACGGCGGAGATGATCTGCGTGGCGTAGAGGGGGAGGGTCGGCATGGTGCCGGCGGCGTAGCCGAGGCGCTCGGTCAGGTCCGCCCATTGTCCCGGATCCACCGCCTGGAGCCAGTGCTGGGCGGCCATGGGCTCGATTTCATCGGGAAACCGCATGGCGAGGTGGGATCCGTGCGGGGCGATCTTCCCCCAGCAGCAGCCGTTCAGCAGGCAGCCGATGCGGCCGAACCCCACGCCCAAAGCCAGGGACGGCGCGTATATGTCGAACATCCGGCCCACCGAAATCCGTTTCCGGCGGAGGTAGAGGAAATCCGCCAGAAGTGCCAGAAACAGGCCGCCCTGGAAAGTCAGGCCGCCCTGCCACACCGCCAGCCACTCGGCGGGCGATCCGTAGCCGCCGTCCGCCGGTTGGTAATCCAGCAACAGAAAGGCGATGCGCGCACCCAAAACGCCCGCGAAGATGGCGATCAGGCCCACGTCCAGGGTGGCGTTGGTGGAGACGCCGCGCCGTTTGGCCCGGTACCAGGCGAGGCCAAGTCCGGCCACGAACCCCAGCATCATCATCAGGCCGTAGCCGAAAACCGGCATGCCATTGCCGATGGGAAGGTAAAACAGCACTCGTCGCATGGCGGTAGTTCTTCCTGGCGGGCGGGGGTTAGGGAAGGATCCGATTGGTATCATCCACCAACACGACCTGCGGCGCGAAGCCGGCGGCCTCGGTTTCTTCGACGTCGGCCCAGGCCATGATAATCACCTTGTCGCCGGGTTTCCCGAGGTGGGCGGCGGCGCCGTTCAGGCAGATCTCCCCCTCCGGGCCGTAGATGACGTAGGTGTCGAACCGGTTGCCGTTGGCGACATTGGCCACCAGAACTTTTTCATGTTCGTGGAGACCGGCGGCGTCCGCCAAACTGCGGGGGACGGTGATGCTCCCCACGTAATGCAGGCTGACTTCGGTG
>JAJBSZ010000084.1 GCA_020861125.1 Planctomycetota bacterium
GTCGAAGGTGGAGCAGTATTTGAAATAGACCTGCCGGCAGCCTGCCGCCCGCAGGGGATCGAGGGCGGCCAGGGACATCGCCACCGCCTCGGCGGCGGGGAGGGAGCGGCTCTTCAGGCTCACCACGGCCGCCTCGGCCGCGGGCAGCGCTTCCGTCGGCACGCCCATGACCTGCACCACATCCAGCCCGCCGTTAGCGAGAAAGCCGGCGATGTCGGTGGCGCCGGTGAGGTCGTCGGCGATAGTGCCAATCCGCATTGTGGGTCTCCAGTGTCTGGATTCGATGACGGCGGGGAAAACCGCTGGCGCGGCACCCCGCGAAGACGCCCCCGCGATACAGGCGGGGGCGTTCCAGTATACCCGATCCGCCGGGAGAAGGAAAACGGCTTTCCTCCCGGGCGGCCGCGTATCCGTCAGGGACGGAACACGATCTTGATGGCCGCTTCGTCCTTGTCGGCCAGTTCGAAGCCCTGCTTGATGTCGGCCAGGGGGAATTCGTTGGTGATGAGGGATTTGATGTCCACCAGGCCCTGGATCACCGGCCGGAGGGCCTCCGGCGTCCAGACGTAGCGGTGGTGCCAGGTGTGGTGCACGAGGCAGGTGTTGATGAATTCGATGCCGTCGTCGTGCCAGCGGCTGATGTTGAGGGTGATGGGCTGGGTCACCCAGCTGTAGAAGACGAATTTGCCGTTGTGCTTCACGATTTCGGAAGCGGTGTTGAAGGAGTCGGCGGAGCCGGCCGCCTCCACCACCACGTCGGCGCCGACGCCGCCGGTGAGGTCCATGACCACGTCCTTGACGCTTTCCCGGCCGAGGTTCACGGTGACGTCCGCCCCCAGCTTGCGGGCGAGGTCGAGTTTACCGTCCAGGATATCCACCACCACCACCCGCAGGGCGCCCTTCCGCTTGGCGCACTGGGCGATGACCTGGCCGGCGAAGCCGCCGCCCATCACCACCACGGTGTCACCCAGTTGCACGCCGCAGTTGAGGCCGGAGTACATGGCGCAGGCGGTGGGCTCGCCCAGGCTGACGATATCCATGTCCAGCCCCTCGGGCGCTGGCTGGAGCTGCCAGGCCGGCGTCTTGAAGTAGTCGGCGTAGTTGTTGTTCCAACCGAAGGCGATGACCTTGTCGCCCGGCTTGTAGTCGGTGATCTTCGACCCCACCTCGACCACGGTGCCGCCGGATTCGTGGCCCAGTTCGAAGGGGAATTTCGGTTCCTGGCGGAACTCCGCCGTCTGCGGCGGCATGTGGCCGCGGTAGAAGTTCTTGTCCGATCCGCAGATGCCGATGAGATGGTTCTTGACGATGATCTCCTCGTCGCCGCAAACCAGCTCGCGTTCGACCAGCTCGATGTCGTAGGGGCCTTTGAGGAGGGCGGCTCTGGTGGTGACGCTCATGGTATGGTTTCCCTTTCCTGTGTGCAATGGTGTGGTGTACTCGGACGCGCGGACCGCCGGGAGCTTTTCCGGCTTCGCTCAGATCATCTTGAGGTAGTGGAGGAGCACGGTGAAAGCGGCGCCGACGAAGCCGCACACGGTGGAGAAGCCGCCCACCGACCGCAGGCCCTGGGTCAGGCTCATGTTGGACATGGAGGTGGTGACCCAGAAGCCGGAGCTGTTGGAGTGCTTGAACATCAGGGCGCCGGTGCCGCAGGCGAGGAACGCCGCCAGGGGCGAGACGCCGATGGTCTCGAGCATGGGCTCCACCAGGGCGGCGGCGGTCATGACGCCCAGGGCGTTGGAACCGGTGATGACGTGGATCAGGGCGGCGATGATGATCGGCAGGAAAATGCCCGGCAGACTCGCTCCCGCCACCGCGTTGGCGATCTGGTTGGCGATGTCGGCATTGCGCACGAACAGGGCCAGGGACCCGCCGAGGCCGGTGACGATCAACGGCATGGCGGCGTCGCGGCAGGCGTATTCCACCCAGCCGTTCACCACCTTCTTGTCCATCCAGTTGCCCCGGATGAGCATGATGGAGAACAGGCAGCCGATGAGGAGCGCCGGCAGCGGATCGCCAATGAAGGAACAGATCTTCACCAGCACCGATTCCTTGTCGAAATTCGCCTGGACCATGGTGTTGAGCATGATGAGGACTATGGGAATAAGAATCGGGATGAGGGATTTGGTGGTGCTGGGAAGGTCCCGGCCCTCTGCCGTCTTGGCGGCGGTGATGTACTCCTCCTTGGGTTCCACCGGGAATTTGTTCAGGGTTTTCAGGTAGATGACCCCGCCGATGACGGACGGCACCGAGACGATGATGCCCCACATCACGGCCTGCCCCAGGGGCAGGTGCAGCAGGGCGGCAGCGGCCACCGGACCGGGTGTGGGCGGCACCAGGGAGGCGGTGACGAGGGCGCCGCAGTAGAGGGCGCCGCCGTAGGCCATCATGCTGGCGCCGGTGGTGGCGGCCATGACCGAGACGATGGGAATCAACAGGATCACCACCGAATCGGCAAAGATGGGAATGCCAAGGATGGCGGAACTGAAGGCGATGGCCCAGATCACCTTGTTGGGCCCGAGGAGCCGGACGATGGCTTTGGTGATGCTCACCGCCGCGCCCGTCTCCTCCAGTACTTTGCCCAAAACGCAGCCCAGGAAGATCACCAGCGCGATGTCCCGAATGGTGTTGGCAAAGCCGGTGTTGATGGTGCGGACGATGCTGAACGGCTGGATGCCCGGGACGAAGCTGAGCACGATGCCCAGAAACATCACCGCCAGCAGGATGCTTATGGCGGGGTGGATCTTGTACTTGGAAATAAACAGGATCATGATGCCGATGGTGATGAGAAACGCAACCAGGACCATTGCCGTTACCATATCCCACTTCTCCTTGCGCGCTGTGCCGCGTCCGGCGGCGGGCCAAAACCACGGGTACGGCCGCCCCCTGACAGGGCGCGCCGTCGTCTGCAAACACTCTCGGCCGTACCGGGGAAGCCCTCCGGCGCGGGCAGTACAGCAAAAACCATAAGGAAGCACCAGGCGGCAGGGACCGAGGGATCGCCAGCGGCTAAGGAGTACGCGCGGTCGGGAAAAGGGGCAATCCACCAGACGGTAAGCAACGTCCTTGCCAGTTGTCGCCTCTTATGGGATTCCCCGGTACCGGCGGCAGGCCCAACGCCGTTTGCCCAATCACCAGGCCGTTTTCATTAATAAAATTGAACCCGGCCGGCGAACGGCTGGCACCGGCCCGACCGCCAACAGGTGTTGCGTAGTTGCAGAATCGTTGTATACTTGTTGCAGCCGCGCCCCGATGGCGCACCACCGCCCCTTCGGGCCATGGCCAGAGGAAATTCCGTATGATCTCCATCGTCTTCGCGGTGCCGTATCCCGAGATGCGGCAGACCGTTCTGGATGTATTCGAAAGCCATCCGCGCCACCGGGAGCTGTCCCAGACCATCCGGGTCATCCAGGCGGAGCGGGTTACTATCGACGACCTCAAGGGCAGTATCATCGTCGCCCGGGGCCTGACCTACCGCCGCATCCGGAGCCAGTTTCCCAACCTCCCCTGCGTGGAGGTGGTGGTGCACACCGCCGACATCCTGGCCGCCCTGCGCCGCTGCGGGCGGACCTACCAGCCGAAGCGCATCGCCCTGGTCGGGCATTTCCCCTACCTGCCGCCGACAGAGGCGTTCGAGCCGCTGCTCGGTTGCCGGGTGGTGTATTATCCCGAGGACTCGGTACGCACGATGCGGCAGCAGATCGCCCGGGCGCTGGAAGAGGGGGCGGACGCGCTGGCCGGCGGCTATTCCCTCTGTCTTTGGGCGGAAAGCAACGGCCAGCCCGCCACCATCGTCACCTCCAGCCGCGACGCCATCCGGGCCGCCCTGGACGAAGCCCTCCGCACCTACGACATCCTCCAGCAAAACGAGATCGCCAAGATCGCCCTGGAAAATACCCGGGAGGCGGTGCTCTACGCCGATCATGCCGGGTTGGTCAGCTACTGCAATCCGGCCGCCCGCCACCTGCTGGAAGGGCTGGGTCTGCCCTCGGCGCAGGACATCCCGCTGGGGCAGGCGCTGCCGTTTCTCGTGCCGGTGCTGGACGGCAGCGACGGCCGGCCGCCCTCTTTCGACGACGCCCTGTTCGACTTCCGCGGCACCAGCCTGGCGGCGTCGGCCACGCCCGTCTTCATCGGCGACGCCCCGGCGGGAGCCGTGGTCACCGTCACCACGGTGGAAAGCATTCGCCGGCTGGAATACACCATCCGCCGCCGCCTGAGTGAAAAGGGCCTGCGGGCGCGCTATACCTTTGATGACATCATCTGCGGCACGGAAATGGCCGAGGTGGTGGCCAAGGCCAAGAAGTGCGCCCTGGTGTCGTCCAACATCCTCATCGTCGGCGAGACCGGCACCGGCAAGGAGCTCTTCGCCCAAAGCATCCACAACCACAGCGGCCGGAAACACGGCCCGTTCGTCGCCATCAACTGCGCCGCCCTGCCGGAGCACCTGATCGAAAGCGAGCTGTTCGGCTATTCCGAAGGCGCCTTCACCGGCGCCCGCCGGGGCGGTAAGCTCGGCCTGATCGAAACCGCCCACGGCGGCACCCTGTTTCTGGACGAGGTGTCGGAGCTGCCGCTGGCGGTGCAGGGAAAACTGCTGCGGGTGCTGCAGGAACGGGAGGTGCGGCGGTTGGCGGACGACAAGCTGATCACGGTGGACGTGCTCCTCATCGCCGCCTCCCACATCCCGCTGC
>JAJBSZ010000151.1 GCA_020861125.1 Planctomycetota bacterium
CGCCCACCACCGCCCCCGATTCCACCACCGCATTGGCGCCGACGCTGACGTCTCGGCCGAGGGTAACGCCGTCACCGATCACCGCCGTGGGATGGATGCCGGGGGCGGGCCGGGGCGACGGCGGGCAGATAAGGGCGGAGGCCTTGGCGAAGGCCAGGTCCGGATTATCTGTTACCAAGCGGGCCATGGGTGCGTCGTCGTGGCCCGGGCCCACCACCGCCGCCGTGGCCCGGCTGGTGCCGAGGAGCTTTCCGTAGGACGGATTGGCCAGAAAGGTGAGGTCGCCCGGTCCGGCCTCGGCGAGACCGGCCAGACGGTGCACCGTCGCCATGGGGTCGCCGTTCTCCAGGGTGGCGCCGATCTGCTCCGCCAAAACGCCCAGGGCAATTTCCATAGGATGAACCTTTTCTGCTGGAACCAACCGATTCCGGCCGTACTGCAGCGGAACTGGCCGATACCGGTATTTCCGGAGGTCATAGGATCGGGGAGGCCGGGCAACGCCCGCCTCCCCGGAGAGTACCCGATGTCCGTCCCATACCGACGGAAGCGGTTGCCGACAGCCCCGTTAGAGGGTCGGATTTCGCTGCGGATCCTGGAGATGGAGCTGGTAGCGCTGGTTCAGAAGGTCGGTGATGGCGGAGGTGAGATTGGCCCGCGTGTGGGCGAACTGGATGCGCCGCATCAGGATCTCCTGCTGAATAGCCATGGGGTCTTTGGCGGCGATGGCCTCGTCGGACAGAGCCGGGTCGGGCGCGGCCATAATGACGTCATAGTCGTAATGTTCGGCCAGGTCCTTGCACGCCCGCTGGAAGGCGCCATACATATTAATCCAGAAGGCGGCCTCCTCTTCGCGGACCCGCCGGCCGAAATCCTCCTGCGATGCCTGGACCTCAAGCTTGTCGGCTTCGATAGTCATCATCTCCCGCCGCCAGGGGGCGCTGCCGGTGGGCTTCAACGGGTTGTTCTGGAGGTCCCGTTCCACCTGTTGGATCCGGCGGATCTCCTCCTCGATCCGGCCCTGTTCCGGCTGGAAGGCGTTCTTGATCCGCTCCTCGGTGTCCCGGGCGTAGTTGTAATTTTTGAACACCTGCTGGATAAACACGATGCCGATGCGCTTGGTTTGGGGCGCCTGGGCGGCTTCGCCAGCCGCCAACGGTGAGAACCCGACCGCTGCCGCCAGCATGAGCATGGCCAGCGTCGGATTCGACAGGTACTTCCGCATTCTGCTCTCTCCTGAAAAATCGTAAGGCCCGCCAGGCGGCCAAGCCGACCAGCGGGGTGGTACACCGGGTGCGGCCCCTCCCTGCCGGGTTGTGAGGCAAACCGCATATAGTATCAGCCGAAAGGGGCAACGCAAGCAAAATCACCCTGCCGCGCGATTCCGCCGGCCACCGTCAGGTTGTGCTCCGACGCTCCAGCCGCCGTTACCCCACGTGGTGGAAAAAGGCCTTTTCACAAAATAACGGTCCCGATACGGCACCGTTATCCATGTGGTAGAAAAAGCTCCAAAACGGCACGGCCCGTCCGCGGACCCTCGGACCGGAAGCGCCATGGCAAGCGGGCAGGCGCCGCCGCCGGCGCCTGCCCCCAAGGTGCGTTCGGCCGATGGCACCGGGGCCTTGGCCCGCTGCCGCCGTCCGTCATCCCATCCGCCGTGTTGTGTACCCCGCCCGTTCCGCCCCCCGGCTAGAACAGGGCTCCCATGGTGAACTGGAAGCGCTGGGTCTCGTCGCCCCGCTGTTTGCCCATGGGGAACGAGTAGTACAGCCGCACCGGCATGGGCCCGAGCGGGGTCTTGATATGGACGCCCAGGCCGGCGGCGGAGCGGAACTTGCGATCCGTGTTCTGGATATAGTTGCCGTTCTTGTCGTAGGACGAATTGTATTTGGGGTGCGAGGCGTAGCGCCAGGTGGAGCCGACGTCATAGAACACACTGCCCCGAATGATCCGGTCCCAGATGGGGAAGAAGGCCTCCACCGAACCGCTAATCATGCTCTCGCCGCCCAGGGCGTTGCCGTATTCGTCGCGGGGCGAAATGCCGCGGTAGTCATAGCCGCGCATGGAGCCGACGCCGCCCAGGGTAAAGCGTTCGAAATAGGGCACCTCGCTCTTGTATCCCTTGCCGTCGCCACGCCCGTAGGCCTTGGCCAGCGCATAGTCGGCGCGGAAGCCGAGGGACCAGTTGCGGTCCTGGCTGTCGGTGTAGAAGGGAATAAAGTACTGCCCCGACAGGAAGCCGCGCCAGAAATCCTTGGAACTGCCGGCGGCGCGCCCGGCCAGTTCGAAGTTGGCGCTCATGAGGGCGCCCCGGGTCGGCTCCCACGAGCTGTCGCGGGAATCGTACTGGATGCCGGCCAGCCAGCGGCTGACGTTGTGGGAACCCTCCTGGCGGGTGAATTCCCGGGAATAGCCATCGGCCTGATCGAACTTGGACAGCTTGACCATTTCCAAACGATAGCCGCCGTTGATGGTGAGTTCCTTGATGTCGAAGAGGCGTTTGCCATACAGCAGGCTGGCGCCGTAGCGGGTTTCGTGGTACTCGTCGTCATACTTGTACGAGTTGTAGTAAGTCTGGAGGGTCATGCTGATCGGCTTGCCGTAGATCCACGGGTTGGTGAAACTGGCCGAATAGCTTTGGGTTTTGGAGCCGACGGAGATGTTGGTGGAGAAGGACTGGCCGCCGCCGCGGAAGGCCTTGCCGGTATAGAGGTCGCGGAAGGAGGTGGGGCGGTCGCGGTAATCGAAATTCCGTTGCTGCAGGCCGATGGAGCCGACGACGCTGTCTTCCGACGAGACGCCGACGCCGGCGGTGATCTTACCGGTGGGAATTTCCTCGAGTTCCGCCACATAGATGGCCCGGTCCGGCGCCGATCCCTCGCGGACTTCGATACTGGGCCGGTCCTTGAAATAGCCCAGGTTTTCGATATTTTCCCGGGTGCGGCGTATCTTGTTGGAATCGACCTTTTCTCCTGGGAAAATCTCAAACTCCCGCAGCACGACCACTTCCTTGGTGGTGGTGAGGCCTGTGACGCGGATGCCCTCGATGGTGATTTCGGGACTCTCCTGGATACGGAAGGTGACGTCCATCACCAGGCCGTCCTCGGTGATCTCCGGTTCGGGCAGCACCCGGGTGAAATACCGGGAATTAGGCGCCTGGCCGTAGATACTCCGGATCTTCATGGCGTCTTCCTGCAGGGTGATGGGGCTGTAGACCTCACCCGGCATGGTTTTGATGACGCCGCGGATCTGCGGTTCGGACACCAGGCTGGTGCCGACGAAATCGAAATCCACGCTGCCAACCCGGTACTGGTCGCCTTCGTCGATGTCGATATGGATATACACGTCCCGCCGCTGCCAGCGGGAGCGCGGGGTGTTGGCGGTGATTTCAAACGGCCGTTCGATGACCCGGACGTCCAGGTATCCCTTGTCCAGATAGGACATGCGGATTCGTTCGAGGTCACGCTCGAAGGCCCGGCGCAGGTACTTGCCCCGGGAGATCATGCCCGAGCGCTTGGTCTCCATCTTGGCCCACAGTTCCTTGTTGGTGAACACGGTGTTGCCGCGAAATTCGATATCCGCCACGTACAGCCGGCCGCCCTCGCTGGTGTCGAATACCAGGCGGACGCCATCCTCGAAGGGTTCGACGTCAACAATGACCTCGCCGAAATAGTAGTATTCCTTGTGGAGATAATCCTCGATCGCCCGGCGGTCGCGGTTGGCCTTGCCGGGATCGTAGCGTTCGCCGACCTTGCTTTCGATGAGGGAGGTGAGCTTGCGGGTCTTGATCTGGCGGTTGCCGGAAAATTCGATGCGGCGGATGATATCTTTTTCCCGGACGACGATAGTGATTTTGACGCCGCCGTCGACGAATTCCTTTCTGATTTGAATATCGTCAAACACACCCATGGCCGCCAGACGCTGGAAATCCCCCTCGAGGGTACGTTCGTTCAGGGGATGTCCTATGCGGGTGGACATGCGCCACAGGATCTGGTCTGGTGTGGTGGTAACGGTGTTCAGGACTTCGATTTCCGTGACCATGGTACCTTCGGCGTCGGGGCCGTCGATATCGGCCAGCAGGGCGTCGAGATCATCGCCGTACCCGCCGCCGTACTCGGGAGAAAAGGAATCCGGGTAGGAATCGGTATAGGCATCGGTGAAAAAGTCGTCGACAGCGCCGAGGCTGCCGCACAACAGCGCGGCCAGGCACAGGAAGAGAAGCGGGAGCCGCCTACCCATTTGTCGTGGCATTCAAACCCCCCTCATGCCGTCAGGCGTTACAGGGAAAGACGCTCGGCATGGACGGAAAGAATTCTCCTGTCCCAGAACCGGCGCGTCTCCTTCAAAAAATCCGTTCAGGTCCCATAACCCGGTCCGACAGCATGATCGGCGCCAAAAAAATACGCCCTGTTCCTCGGTCCAGCCACCCAGATTCATTCCGCCATGGCCGACCCGTTGCGCGGGGAACCGGATACACAAGGACGGCCGCCGGGCTGCCGGCTTCCGATTATCCGGCCATTTCCGGCCGGATCGGCCCGTCCACTGTATTTATCGGACCCCTTTTTTGAAATATTCAACCATTCCGAGGCGAAACGGAACTTTCGGACGGCAGGCCATGGCATAGCCACAGCAATCGCGACGCCGCGACCGGCAACCGTACGGTTTCGCATCTGTGGGGAAAATTATAG
>JAJBSZ010000028.1 GCA_020861125.1 Planctomycetota bacterium
CGGCAGGGCTGGCCGACGATGGTGCGGTGCTCGACGCCCAGCATGTCGGCGGCGGTTTTGTTGGCCATGATAATGTCGCCAGCGCTGTCGGTGACGAGGATGCCGTCGAAGCAGAAGTCGAGGATGGCATGGATCTGCTCGGCCCGGCACTTCTCGCGGCGCCGGGCGGCGTCGATCTCCATCGCCCGCTCGATGGCATTGACCACCGTGCTCCGGCCCGACACCAGCCGCACCGATTCCAGGCCCAGTCTGGAGGCGAAGTGTTGCGTCTCCAATCCGCCCACCACAACTTCCACGCCACTGGCATGGGCCAGCCGCACCAGATTTTCGATCTCATCGACGGCCGTGGCGGGATAAAGGCGGATGTCGCAGGCGAATATTCGGTTAAACAGCGTGATCTCCTGGTCCGTCAGGGTGCTTCCGATGACGCCGACCCGTTTTCCCGCCACCTGGCTGTCCGCCAGGATGTGGAGGAGCTCGTAGGGACTCTGGCCCATATCGATGACCGGAACCGGCAGGTCAAGGCGGCGGAGCATCCGGCAGGTGATGCCCCGGCTGACGATGAGCCGGGCGCCGCGGGCGACATGGCGCCGGGCAATGCGCACGCCGCGCTCATTGCTGCCGTGCTCCACCACCCAGTTTTCGGCTCCCCGTTCGGCGATGACCTGCAGGGCGATGGTCTTGATCTCGCGGATCGGCGCGAGGAACAGGTAGTAGCTGCTCATGGCGGGTGTCCTGAGTGAGTGCGGATGTGAAAACCGTGATACCGGATCCCTTTCAATTATGAAAGGAAAAACGGACCAGACACATACCCCGGCCAGCTTCCGTGGGACCACTATTTCTCGCGGCGTGCGGACTTGCGTCAGGCGGGCGCGGCCGGAGACGTTTGGCATTTCCTTTGCTTCGTGTCATGAGACGGACCGAGTCCGGAGGGTTCCCGTCCACCAATCTCATACTTTCGCATCGCTCTCGCAGCCGCAAAGGGGTTACGGAACCCGGAGGCGGCACCGTCGACCTCTTTGATCTGGTGACGGCGGCAGTGCGGCATCCAAGGAGTTGCCATGCATATGACGGAGCAGGCAGCCAAGAAATTCTGTAGCGCAGTTTTTCAACGGGCGGGGCTGGACCCGGCGGGTGCCGGCATATTTGCGGAATCTTTGGTGGAGTCGGAGATGCGCGGCGTCGTATCCCACGGCATCACCCGGCTCAAGGCCTATGCGGATAAAATCAGGCGCGGGGAGATTTCCGCCCGGGGCCGTCCCGTCATCCGTCGGGATCATCCGTCCGCCATTTTGGTGGACGGGGATAACGCCCCCGGTGTGATCGCGGCCCGGCAGGCGATGGAGTGGTGTGTGGAGCGGGCGGCCCGGAGCGGCGCCTGTTTCGCCGCCCTCAACAATACCTCACATTATGCGGCAGGCTGGTTTTTCGCCAGATACGCCTCGCGCCGCGGCATGATTGGATTGGCCATCTGTAATTCCAATCCGCTGATGGTGGCCCATGGTGGCGCCGTGCCCATGCTCGGCACCAATCCGATTTCCATCGCCGTGCCCGCCGGGCGCAATCCCGACCTGGTGCTGGACATGGCGACAAGCCTGGTGGCGAAGGGCAAGATCGATCTCTACGCCAAATTGGGCCAGGCCTTGCCCATCGGCTGGATCGTGGATCGGGACGGGATGCCCTCCACCGATCCGGCTGACCTCAAGGGCGGCGCCATGCTGCCCTTTGGCGGGCCCAAGGGCTACGGCCTGGCGCTCCTCATCGACGTGGTCTGCAGCTGCCTGTCGGGAGCGAAAAACGGCCGGCAGATCACCTCGGTGTTTTCCTCCGATGACCCCGACGGCTACCGGAACATCGGCGTCTTCGTCGGGGCCATCGACATCGGCACATTCGTCGCTATCGAAACCTTCAAGGAACGGGTGGACGGCATTTTCGAGGAATTCAAGCGCAGTCCGGCGGCCAAAGGGGTGCGGGAGGTCATGCTGCCGGGGGAGATCGAGTCCCGCGCCTTCGAGCGCAGCCGGACGGACGGCGTCGACCTTTCGGCGGCGGTGGTGGCGGAACTGGTGGCGGTTGCCGCCGACTATGGCGTGCCGAATCCGTTTCCCGCCTGAGCGGTACAACCTGCAATGGCGTCGTCCGTCTCCGGGACGGGATCGTTGGGCCTTCTTTTTTCTGGGAGATGTATTATGACAAACTGGCGTGCGGTGGGTATTGGCATTCTCGCGCTGGCGGTGGTGGCCGCCGGCGGCGTGGCTTCATCCCTCGAGTGGCCGACTGGCCCGATTGAAATCGTCGTCCCCAACAACCCGGGCGGCGACAACGACCGGAACGCCAGGATATTTGCCAAGTATCTGGAACAGGAACTGGGCCAACGGGTCATCATCATCAACATGGCGGGCGCGGGCAGCACTATCGGCATGAATAATGTGATGAACGCCCGGCCGGACGGCTACCGGGGCATATTCTATCATTCAGGCGGTCTCATCGCCAAAATCATCGATATGACCGACTATACCCTGACCGAGGCCTTCGCCATCGCCGCCATTCCCGTTATCGACAAATCCAATGCCTTTGTTTCGCGGTCGGACGCCCCCTTCAACGATATCGCCGAGCTGGTGGAATATGCCCGGCAGCATCCGGGCGACGTCTCCTTCGGTACGGAAACCGGCACCTTCTCGCACCTCCATATCCTGGTGCTGGCAGACACCGCCGATGCCGACTTCAACATCGTGGATGCCGGCACCGCTTCGGAAAAGGTGACGGCGCTCCTGGGCGGCCGGCTTGATGTCATCGGCACCCAATACGGGCTCGTCCAGCAGTATATCGACAGCGGCGAATTCAAGTGCATCGGAATCCTCGCCGAAGACCGCCTGCCCGGCGCCGATGCCAAGACGTTTCGCGAGGTGGGCTACGACATCGTGTTTGACAAGGTGTTTTTCATCGGTTTTCCCAAGGATACCGATCCCGCCATCATCGCTACATTCAACGAAGCCAGCCGCCGGGTGGCTGAGAATCCGGACTATATCGAGGAATGTGGCCGGTTCTTGACCGAGCCAGCCAAGTACTCGCCCGAAGAGGCTACCGCCTACTTGGATTCGCTGTTCGCGCTGTATAACCGCTACGGCGAAGCCCTGACGAAGTAGCGCGGGCGGACGCGGCGGTTGTTGGTCCAGCCGGCGGCCCGGGAGGCCGCCGGCCATTTTGCGTGGTGCCCAAACGGTAGGCGGCGCCGACGTGTTGGCTACCCTGGCTGAAATCCGGTTTCCCTCTGTCCAGAATCGGGAACCGGGAGGGTCCAGCCTGGCCCTCCCACCGCAAAAGGGTTGCATCGCGACGGGAAGCGGGTAGACTAGGCTGCGGCTGTGGGCAGGACCGTCTCATCATCTCCGGCGCACGCGGAACATCGCCCCGTTTCGGCCGGAACGCCGCTATCGGATACCCTCATGGACGAAGTCGATTACACCTACCACTGCGCCCACGTGCACAAGCAGTCCAACATTTTTCTCGCCACCCGCCTGAAGCAACTCGGCCTCAATGTTGGACAGTTTCCCCACCTGATGTGCGTGTGCAGCAACCCGGGCCTGACCCAGGATCAAATCGCCCTGAAAACAAAAACCGACAAGAGTACCGTCGCCAAGATGGTGAAGCAACTGGTCGACGCCGGCTTTTTGACCCGCAAGGACAACACCGAGGACAAACGTTCCTACTTCGTGTTCCCCACCCAGAAAGCCCTGGACGCCTATCCCGAGATCGCCGCCGAAAAACGCAAATGGCATGCCATCCTTACCAGTAACTTCACCGATACGGAGCGAAAAATCTTCGACCTCCTGCTGGTAAAACTGAAGATCTGACGATGGGCCGTCGGTAGCCACGGAATGTCCGCGTGCCGTCCCCCCGGGCGATCAGCATTTTTCTCCACGGAGTACGGATAGTTTCGGGTACAGTGCACCCTGCCCGCTGTACGACAGCGGTCGTCCTGACGAACCTCGGGAGCGCTGGCGGCGGGGTTGGTGTGGATTGCGGCCACGGAGAACGACAATGACGGATCGCATTGCGCTGTATCTGCCCACCGGCCAGGAACTGCCTGGCATCGAACCCCGCCATCTGGAACGGTTGCGGCGCGCCGAGCCCGGGATGGTATGGGAAGCCTTCGAGGATCGGGAGGCCTTTTTGCGCGCCTTGCCGGCCAGCCGGGCGGTGGCTGTATGGGGCTTCAAGGCGGAGTGGCTGGAACGGGCGCCGACGTTGGCGCTCATCAGTACGCCGGCGGCGGGACGGGACTGGATTCAGGCTGAACCCCGGCCGGGTTTGGCGGTCCGCTTTGGGACCTTTCACGGCGAGTTCATCGGCGAAACCGTCCTCGGCCTGATGCTATGCTTCTGCCGGGGCATCAAGGCCAGTCTCGACCGCCAGGCGGAAGAGCCGTGGCCGCGCGGCGCCGTCGCCGCGGGCATGCGGCCGTTGCGGGGCAGTACCGCCGTGATCGTCGGCTTCGGCAACATCGGCAAGTGGATCGGACGGCTGCTGCGGCCCCTCGGCGTTACCGTCATTGGTGTCAACCGCACCGACCTCGCCCGGCCCGAGTATTTCACCGCGGCGGACCGGGTGGTACCGGCGGCGGATCTGGAGACGGTGCTGCCGGGGGCGGACCACCTGGTGCTGGCC
>JAJBSZ010000168.1 GCA_020861125.1 Planctomycetota bacterium
GTGTGTTCCAGAATGTGGGGGAGACCGGTATTGTCAGGCGGCGGCGTGCGGAATGCCACCGAGAATAGATTCTCGGGATCATCCGCCGCCAGGTGCAACAGCCGGGCGCCGGAGCGCGGGTGCCGGCACACCAGCGCGTGAAGCCTCATGGCTTCGAGGGGGACGGAGCGCTCAATACGAAAGCCGTGTCGGGTTTGGCCGGCTTGCAGGCCGCCCGTCAGGTCAATAGGGGAAGATGACATGGTGGTCCTTTCCAAGGGGATTTCCCTCACCGTCGCCTCGGCCGGCTGCCCGTTCGCCAGCCAGCCGCGGCAGCGGTCACACCGTCGATCGGAGCAGAATTGGCAACAGAAGCAGTCCGGACAGGGGTGTTTTTTGCGACCGGGGTCCCTGTTTTCCGCCCGGCAAAGAGTCGGTGTCATGCCGGTCTAGTATACGGCGCCGGCGTTCTCTTGCACCTGATTTGTCGAACCCGGCGGTCCGGCGCTTTCCGCACTGGCAATCCGGAATACGTTTGCCACCAAAAGCTGTCGCCGCCATGGCTATGGCCATGCCAACCTGAACGTGCGCCTCCAAGCGCCTCGATAAGAATCACGAAACCAGATGACCAAAATGGATCAACGAAACATTCCGATCCGTCAGTGCCTGGCGAATGGATGGGGACAGGAGCGCGGCGAGTTCCCGTTCCCGCGCCTGGCCCAGCCAACTGCCGCCCATGACGGATTCGCCGGTCCCATGGTCGGAACAGCCGGGATGGGTCATGACTTCGGTGGTGCCCGGCGGCACCACGGCGGCGAGAGCCAACCAGACCGCCTCCGTCATGCGGCCGATATGGGTTTGGCCGAGCAGACGGTCCGGCCGGGCCAGCCCGGAGGCGTCGTCGCCGCCGAGGCTGACACCACAGCGGAGGGCGGCGGCCATGACGGTGCCGCGCAGGCCGGGCCAGCCCACGCAAGTGAGGGCAAACCACACCGGTTCCCGGAGCGAACGCATGGCCCGGACGCCGTATTCCCGGGCCAATCGTGAAGCCAGGGCGTACAGCGGTCCCTGCCAGGCATGGTGTTTTTCAAAATCCACATGGGTCGGGCGCAGGCCGGTGGCGAGGACGGCCTCGAACTGGCGACGGTATTCCCGTTCCGCCTGATCGAGAACCGCGGGCGTCAACCGCCGCAGGCGGAACGGCCGCAGCCTGCCGGCGGCATTCACCAAGGCTGGAATCGCCGCCGGGGAGGACAGCGGCAGCCCGCGAACCAGATTGAGATGGATACCCACCCCCAGATGGGGCCGCGCGGCGGCCAGGGCCACCGCTTCCTGGAAAGCGGGGCCGTTGGCCAACAAGGTGGTGGAGGTAAGGATTCCGTCATCGTGGGCGCGGATGATACCGGCGTTGACGCTGGCGGACAATCCGAAATCGTCGGCATTGACGATGAGCCGGCGCGGGGCCGAAAGGACGGATGCAGGTATGGCTGGTTCTCCGGTTACCCCTCGCTGGATTAAGAGTCGTTTACTTCTTGATTTCGATGAAGGCAACGGCGGTGAAGGGAATCGCCATGGAATTACCGTAGATGTCATGGATCAGAAAAAAATCATCGCCGACCTCGGCCACAATGCCACTGATGGAAACCAATTTGGTTCCGGTGGCGGCACAGAAATTTATGCCGACTTGCTGTTTGGACGCGATCAGCGTTTCCAGGCACTGGCGGAAATTGGTCATAAAAACTTCTCCCGTGTGGTTGCGTTGGGTGTAACAAGCAACAGCCGCCGGCGGCGGACGTGCCTCCTATTCCTTTCCCTCCTCCTACTCCTGGTATTTTCCCACGATGGTAACGGCGTTGATCCCCAGCATGCCAAAGCTGTTGTTGAGGATGGTGGTCAACGGCCCTTCCGCCCGCTGCGCTTCGTTCACCACCAGCCGGGGAAGCGCACAGGCGGGATCGAGTTCGGAAATGTTAATAGCCGGGTGCACCATGCCGTCGGTGAACGACGGTATGTTGCCGGCCAGTTCCAGCGCCCCGGCCGCGCCCATGGCATGGCCGTAATACCCTTTGGCGGCATTGACGTAGGCGGGACACTCCTCACCGAAGACCGATTTGATGGCCTCTATCTCCTTGGGATCGCCTTCGGGCGTGGCGGTGGCGTGGGCGCTGATGAGGTCGATTTGGCTGCTCTCCAGCCCCGCCCGCTGCAACGCCAGGGACATACACTGCGCCTGGCGTTCCGGATTCGGCAGGACAAAATCGGTCGCATCGGTGTTGACGGCCCAACCAAGCAGTTCCGCCATGATGGTGGCGCCGCGTTTTCTGGCGTCGTCAAGACGCTCCAAAATGTACAGACACCCACCCTCGGCGATGACGATACCGTTCCGGTCGCTGCTGAACGGCCGAGAGGCCCGTCGGTGGTCGTCGCCCTTGGGCGCCAGGGCGTTTTGCGAATGGAAAGAGGCAAAAATCCCGAAGGTGTGGATCGCCTCGGACACGCCGCCGGCAATCGCCTGGTCCACCTCCCCCAGGAGAAGCTGCTGCGCGCCGTAGATCAACCCGTAATTGCCGGCGGCGCAGGCCGCGCCAACGCAGCAGTGGGGTCCGGTTATCCCCGCGTTCAGACACAATTCGCCGGCCGGATTATTGGAGATGGAACGCGGGTTATGGTGATGCGACCAGTAGGTCGGATCGTAGCCGTATTCCTTGATGGCGGCGACCTCGTTTTCCGTTTCCACATTGCCGTGTTCGGTGGTGCCCACAAACACGCCGACCCGGGAACGGTCGAGGTCGTCGCTGTCCAGTCCGGCGTCGGTGAGGGCTTCGCGGCCGCAATAAATGGCGATCTGTCCCGCCCGAGTGCCCCGCCGGGCCTCCTTGCGGCTCTGGTATTTGGGGACAGGAAAGTCACATATGCCGGCCGGCCATTCCGCCATGTAACGGGGGGTCATCGTGCCAATACCGGAGCGGCCCGCCAGCAGGGAATGGCGGAGGGTGGGGAGATCGTTCCCGATCGGCGAGGTCAAACCGACCCCGGTGATAACAATGCGCGCTGTCATGACACTTCCTTACGTGCGGTCCGGGGCAGCCGGAGGAATTATGGATTCCGTTCGGGAAATTTCCACCTCTCCAGTATACCGGCAAGGGCTAACTGATCAACCCTGGGCCCGATGGTAGCTGCGAAAGAGGCCACGGTGACGACAGACAGGGAATGGTAACAATCGCCACCCTCTGTCACTGAGCGAAGGAGTTTACGATGGCAACGCAAAGACGGACCCGCGCCTCGTTCCGCATTTCGGCGCGGCAAAAAAGCCTGAGTTATACGGCCCTGCTGGTTGGCAGCGTCGTTTTCATGATCGGCCTCGTTCTGGGTTGGCCCTGGCTCGCCGGCCTCGGCTTTCTACCCATGGTGGTTTCGGTCGTGTACCTTCATTCCATGCTGTGGAGCCGGTATCTAACCGGGACCACCTTCCGGAAATTTCTCCGCGACCGCGGCCTGAGCGGGAAATGGTTCAACCGACCTGAATAGCGGACGACCCGCCGCCCATTTGACCCGTCTCCTGCCGAGACGGGTTTTTTATTGCCGGTGGGGGATAGCCGCTTGCATTTACGACCACTTGCCGTTCTAATTGAATCCCGACTTTTTTCGCGCCGCGCCGGTTCAACTTGAGGTTGTCACGTTCATTGCAATGTCGCAATGCCGAATTTTTCGCACTGTTTTCACGAGACGGAAGGGGGCACACAGGTGCACATAACGCAAAAGGTTCTGGAGGATGTCAAGAAAAGGAATCCCAACGAGCCGGAATATCTGCAGGCAGTGGAGGAGGTGTTGGAATCCCTCGTCCCGGTCCTCGACGCCGACAAACGCTACGTCGACGGCGGCATTCTCGAGCGGATCGTCGAACCGGAACGGGTCATCATCTTCCGCGTGCCCTGGACCGACGACAAGGGGCAGCTTCACGTCAACCGCGGCTACCGCATCCAGTACAACTCGGCCATCGGTCCCTTCAAGGGCGGCCTGCGCTTCCACCCGTCAGTGAACTTGAGCATTCTCAAATTTCTTGGCTTCGAACAGACCTTCAAAAACAGCCTCACCACCCTGCCCATGGGCGGCGCCAAGGGCGGCTGTGATTTCGATCCCAAAGGCAAAAGCGACAACGAAGTGATGCGTTTTTGCCAGGCGTTCATGACCCAGCTCTTCCGCCACATCGGCCAGTTCACCGACGTCCCGGCCGGTGATATCGGGGTCGGCGGCCGGGAGATCGGCTATATGTACGGCCAATACCGCCGCATCGTCAATGACAATTCCGGCGTCCTCACCGGCAAGGGTCTCGACTGGGGCGGATCGCTTATCCGACCGGAAGCCACCGGCTACGGTTCCGTGTACTTTGCCCAGGAAATGCTCGCAACCCGGGGCGACAGCCTCAAGGGAAAACGCTGCACCGTGTCCGGCTCCGGCAACGTGGCCCAATTTACCACCGAGAAGTTGCTCCACTTCGGCGCTACCCCCGTGACCCTTTCCGATTCCGCCGGCACCATCGTCGATGAAGACGGGATCAACGCCGAAAAACTGGCATTTGTTATGGAGCTGAAAAACGTCAAGCGGGGCCGGATCCGCGAATACACCGAAAAATACAAATCCGCCAAATATCTCGAAGGCAAGCGGCCGTGGGGCGTTCCCTGCGAC
>JAJBSZ010000175.1 GCA_020861125.1 Planctomycetota bacterium
TGTTGGCGATGGTTTCGTACATGTATTCGTTCCGGCTGGCGCGGGCGATACCGAGATGAAACTCCCGATCGATAGCCAGATGCTCCTCGAAGGTGGCGGAATACTCCGCCGAGGAATAGAGGGCATGGAAGCGCTCGATGTCGTCTTTCTCATCCAGATACGGCACCGCCAGCCGCACCGCCGTCGACTCCAGGCAGATGCGCATGGTGTATATGTCGAGGATCTCCTTTTCCGTGATGTCGGTGACAAAGACGCCCCGTTTCGGGAAGACCTTGACCAGCTTTTCGCTTTCCAGAAGGCCCAGGGCTTCCCGCACCGGCGTCCGGCTGACGCCGATCTCCTGCATGAGTTCCTTTTCCGAGACCGGACTGCCCGGTTCCAACTGGCAGGAGACGATCTTCTGCTTGATGATGGTGTAGGCGCGAATTTTCAGTGTGGATTTGTCCTGCATGGTCCTGCCGTCCCTCCCCGGGTGTCTGAGCCAAAACGGCACAGTATACCGCCGCCGGCCGGAACCCGCCAGTTTTCGCGCCCACACCAAAACCGGCCCCCGGGTTGTCCCGGCCGATTCGCCTACTTGATGGCTTCGATGGCCCGGACGTATTCCTCCATCTCGGGGTAGTTGTCCTGACCGAAGCTTTGCAGTTTCGCCTTGAACGCCTCGACGTCGGGGGTTATGACGGTCGCACCTTCCTTTTTGAACAGCTCGATGAATTCGGCTTCGCTGGCGTCGATGAGATCGCCCTGATAGGCGCAGGCTTCGCGGGCGCTTTCCAGGATGATCGCCTGGAGATCTTCGGGTAGACCCTGGAAGAACTCCTCGCCCATCAGGAGAGAGCTGAAGTTCTTGACCGCCTCGGTGAGGATGAGGTGGGACTGGACCTCATACAGCCGGGAGGAGACGTTCGAGGTCATGGGATTTTCCTGGCCGTCGATGGTGCCCTGTTGCAGGGCGAGGTACACTTCGTTCCAGTCCATCGGCGTGGGAATGGCGCCGAGGGTGGACCAGGTTTTCATCGGCACGTCGTAGGGCGGCACCCGAAGCTTGAAGCCGCGGAGGTCCTCCGGCGTGTGGATGGCGCGGTTGGCGGTCATCTGCCGGGAACCGCGCCAGCCGAGGGCGACAATGCGGATGCCGGAGATGTCGGCCAATTCGTCGAATAGTTTTTGCCCGACTTCGCTCGACCAGGCCTTCTCGCCGTGGGCCCGGTTGTCGATGAGATACGGAAAGTTGAAAATGCTGCCCAACTCGGTATAGGTCTCCAAACGGCTGGGGACGTCCCACACCGCCTGTACCGTGCCAATGCGGAGCCCCTCGATCATGTCCCGCAGGGACCCCAGTTGTCCGGTGGGGAAAATCTGCACCCGGATCCGCCCGCCGCTCTTTTCGGCGCAAAGGTCGCGGAAGCGCTCCGAGGCGAGATGGAACACGTCGGTGGTCGGTTGGGCGTGGCCGAGGCGGATCACCACCCGTTCCCCCGCCAGTGCCGGGCGGCACAGGCACGCCAGGGCCAGAACTATTCCGAGTACCGCCAGTTTTCGTAGCATCAACATTTCGTTCTCCTTGGAAAGAGGGAAGGTCAGGACAGTTTCACCTCGCCGATGGCATTGAGATCCTCCAGCACCGCCCGGGTTACCGGCACGCCCAGTCGGAGGTTTTCCTCCTTTTTCAAAAATTCCTTTTCGCCCGGATAATAGACCCGGTCGACGCCGGGCATGAGGCGCGAGGCCTTGACCTCGTCGATCAGCCGGTCCATGCGGTCGGTGAACTCCGCCACCGGCATGATGGCGGCGATATCCAGGGCCCAGACGAAGCTGCCGATGTTCTGGTTGCGGTCGAAATCCTGATAGAGATCGGTTACCTCGGCGCCGATGGAGGCGCCCGAGAGTACGCCGCCCAGAATGCAGCCGATCATGGTGAGGGCATAGCCCTTGTAGCCGCCGAAGGGCAGGACCAGGCCGTCGTAGGCCGCTTGGGGATCGGTAGTGGGATGGCCGTCCTTGTCCAGCCCCCAGCCTTCGGGGATCTTCAGGCCGTTTTTGATGGCGAAGAGGATCCAGCCCCGCGCCACCACACTGCAGGCCATGTCCACCACCACCGGGTAATGCCGCCCGGCGGGCATGGCGTAGGCGAAGGGATTGTTACCAAACACCGGCGTCAGGCCGCCGGTGGGGGCGATGACGTTGTGGCCGGCGAGGGAGACGCAGTAGCCGATCATGCCGCGCTTGGCCGCCATTTCGGCGTAATAGGCTTCGGCGCCGTTGTGGTTGCCGTTGAACACCGAGGCGAAGGCCATGCCGGTTTCGGCCGCCTTGGCGATGGCGACTTCCATGGCCTTGATGCTCACCAGATGGCCCAGCCCGTTGTCGCCGTCCACGTGGGCGAAAGACGGTCCTTCCTTGACGACGGTGACGGCGGCGCGGGGATTGATGCCGCCGGGGCCGTTTTTCCGCAGCTGGTGCATGTAGATCGGCAGGCGCATAATGCCGTGGGTGTAGACCGCCTTGAGGTCGCTCTCCACCAGGCTCTCCGCCACCAACCTGGCGTCCGCCGCCGGAACGCCGGCGGACGCCAGGGTTTTATCGGCGAACTCCACCAGGGTGGCGGCCGGGATGCGGACGGTCTCTTCCTCGGGCATGCCGTTCTTGAAATCGATCATGGTATCTCCACGGTAATGGCGGCTAATACTGCCCCGCCGGGCCAAACATCAGGTCGGGAAGCCAGGTGACGATGGTGGGAAAATACCCCACCAGGAAGCAGACCGCGAACAGGACGATGGTGAAGGGCAAGGTCTCTTTCAAAACTTTTTCCACCGGGCATTCTCCTACCCGGGCGACGATATACAGGCAGAGGCCGACCGGCGGCGTCAGAAGACCCACGCTCAGGGTGAGGACCGCCAGGACACCGAACTGGACGAGATCGAGTCCCGCCTCCTGGGCCAACGGCAACAAAAACGGCACCGCCATGACCAGTCCCGGCGTCGGGTTCATGAACAGACCGATGACGAACAGGACGGCGATGGCGATGAGGATGACGTATTGGGAAGAGTAGCCGATGAGCAGTTCGATCAGGCTCTGGGGAATGAAATGGTAGGTGATGGTCCAGGAAAACAGGGATACCCCGCCGACGATAAAAAGCAGCACTCCCGTTTCCACCCCCACTTCCACCAGGATACCGGGGAGATCGCGCAGGCGGATGGTGCGGGCGAAGAAGGCCAGAATAAGGCTGTAGAACACCGCCACCAGCGCGGCTTCGGTGGGCGTGGTAATACCCGTGACGATGGCGCCAAGGACGATGGCCGGAGACATGATGGGCAGAATGCCGTCCAGGAATATCTTCTTCTTCTCCGCCCACGGCACGGCCGCTTCCCGGGGGTAGTTCCTCCGCACCGCGTAAAGGTAGGACGCCGCCATCAACACCACCGCCAGCAGGACACCGGGCACGGCGCCGCCGACGAAGAGCCGGCCGATGGACACTCCGGCCAGGCCGCCGTAGATGATCATGGGGATACTGGGAGGAAAGATGGGACCGATGATGGAGGAGGCGGCGGTGATGGCACAGCTGAACTCCGGGTCGTAGCCCCGCTTGTTCATGGCCTTGATCTCGATTTCGCCGAGACCGGAAGCGTCGGCCACCGCCGAACCGGACATGCCGGCGAAGATCAGGCTGGCCAGGACGTTGACATGGGCCAATCCGCCTCGGAAACGGCCGACGAAGAGATTGGCGAAATTGAAAATACGGTCGGTTATCAGCCCGGCATTCATGACCTTGCCGGCGAGAATAAACAGCGGCACCGCCAGCATGGTGAAGGAATCGACGCCGGCGACCACGTTTTGCGGTATAGCCATGAGGGGTACCGATCCCCAGCCCTCGGCCACCAGAAGAACGAGCGAAGTGAACACCAAGCTATAGGCGATGGGCATGCCCAGGATGATGGTACCGAGCATGACGACAAGCATAAGGCCGATCATGATTTGCCTCCGTAGGCGCGCAGGGCGTCCAGGCTAAGGTCCAGGTAACTGAGGATGGTGAACACGCAGCTGACGGCGAAGGGGAGGTAGATCCAGCCCAACGGAACGTTGAGGGCGGGCAACAGGGAGGTGAGGGATTTCTGGAAGAGAAGGTATCCGTAATACGCCGATACCGCCAGGGTTGCAATAATCAGGGTATTGATCAAAAGCGTACAGGCGAGCCGGAGCGGCGGCGGGAACAGGGACGGAATCTTGTCCAGTACCACGTGCATCCCCCGGCGAACGCCAATGAAAGCGCCAAAAAACACGCAGTAAACAAAGGCGAACTTGGTGACCGTCTCCGTCCAGGCCAGGGGACGCACCAAAATATAGCGGTAAAACACCTGCATAGCCATGGCGGCGACCACCACCGTCATGGATAGGCCGACAAGCCACCGGCTCGCCTTTTCCAAAACCTGCACCGTTTTTTTCATGACGATCCTCCAAAACATGGGGGGAACACAAAGCACAACGCACGGGTGCGGCTACGGAGGGGGGTGGCGAGGAAGCTGCCTCGCGGAGAGCCCATGCGCGGTTTTGGTACCAGAGCGTGTGCAACGTTAGAGGGATGATGAGGGAGTCGTAAGCGGTGTTTCGGGTGGTGGTGATCTATATATGTTATATATATCATATATATAAGAT
>JAJBSZ010000329.1 GCA_020861125.1 Planctomycetota bacterium
CCTGGTTGGCGACGCCCCGGCTGCCGGCGGTGAGGGCGACGCGTTTCCCGGTGAGGTCCGGCAGGCGCAGCGTTGCCAGTTCCCGGCCGACGGCGCCTTCGATGTCGTCCAGCCGCTGCCGCTGGAACAATTGCCTGGCCCTGAACATGCGCGGCAGGTCCAATTCCTCGCCGCCGATGCGGTAGTCGACATGATCCGGAAACAGCATGGCGTATCCTTTCCCGAAACAATGCGCCACCCGGCCAGCCGACCAAACGGCCGGATGGCGGGGCAGACACCTGGTGGTGGGTGAAAAAAAATCAGGCGAGGGCGGACACGAACGCCCGGGCGGCGGCGGTGATGGCGGCGAAATCGCCGGCCGCCACCGTCTTGGCGTTGACCAAACCGCTGCCGACGCCAAGGCAGCAGACGCCTGCCGCCATCAGGTCGGCGGCGTTGTCCGGATACACCCCGCCCACCGCAGCCAGAGGGATATGGGCGAGGGGGCCGCGCACCGCCTTGATATATTCGGGTCCCCAGAGGGCGGCCGGGAACAGCTTGACGATGTCACCGCCCAGCTTGTGGGCCGCGGCCACCTCGGTCGGGGTGAAGGCACCGGGCATGGAGACGAGGCCGAGTTCCCGGGTGCGGGCGATCACCTCCTCGTCCACGTTGGGAGAAATAATGTAGGCGGCCCCGTGGGCGTAGGCATCGGATACCTGACGGGCGGTGAGCACAGTGCCGGCGCCGAGGGAAATCCGATCCCCCAGCCGATCGCGGATCGTCGCCAGGGCGCGGAGGGTTTCCGCCGTGCCGGCGGCGCTGGTGTGGTCGAAGGTAATCTCCATCATGGAAATTCCGCCGGCCAGGAGCGCCTCGGCCACCGCCGGCATATCCCCCGCGGACACGCCCCGGACGATGGCGATGATCTTCCTGTCAGCTATTTCTTGCAGCAACGCTTGGTTCATGGTTTACCTTCTTTTCCTTGAGGAGGCGTAACGACTCCTGGGCCTTTTTCACCGCCCGGATGGCGGCTTCGATATGCCGCTGCATAAACATGGCGGCGAGGTCGGCGTCCTTGCGCTTGATGTACTCCAGAATGTCGCCATGGTATTCCAGCCCGACGGCCGGTCCGATGCGGGCGTTGAGCTCGGCCTGGTGGGTGCAGAGTTCCTGGTTGAGGGTGGTGGCGATGTGGTAGATGAACTTCTTGCCCGTGCCCAGCGCGATGACGTTGTGGTAATGGTAATCCGCCTGGTAGAATGTCACCATGTCGCCGGCGGCGGCCGCCGTCTGCATGGTTTCGTAGTCGCGTTCCAGTTCGCGGATGTGATCGGCCGTGCCGTTTTTGATAAACAGCTGGATGTTGCCGACCTCGAAATATCGGCGGAACTCCAGGATGTCCAGAATATCCTCCTCGCCCTCCTCGATCAGCGTCGGCGCCGGGATCTCCCGGGGCGGTTCGGTGACATAGGTGCCGGAGCCCTGGATCTTCCGGAGGAGCGATTGGGCGGCCAGGCGATCCAGGGCCTGACGCACCGCCACCCGGCTGACGCCCAGGCGCTGGCACAGCTGCGATTCGGTCCAGATGCGATCCCCCGGTGCCCATTCCCCGGACTTGATCTTTCCCAAGACGAATTCGTACGCCAGGGCTGAGGCGTTGTTGACATAGGCCATGAACAAAACTTTCCTGAAAACCCGCCGGGGTCGGGAATTACCACCCCTCCCGCGCCTTCGCCACCAGATAGGCTCCGTAGCCCGACAGGGCCACCCCCTCGGGAGGGGCGAAGGCGATGACCTCCCGGAAAAACCCGTCCTGCCGGAAGACATCCACCAGGGCGCTCCGCAGCGGTTCCTTGCCCGCCACCACCACCGTGGCGTCGGCGGAAGCGGTAAGTGCGTCGGAGGTTTTCACCGCCGCGACGTCGTTCGCCAGCACCGCACCAAGGAGGAAGTTGGCGCCGTCGGCCGGGTCCTTGGAGACGAACTGGTTCAGGATGCGGGTGGAAAAGGCGGCGCGGGCGAAGGAGGTGCCGGCGGCGGTGCGAAAGCCCGCCAGCATCAGCTCCGGCCGGTAGGTTGTCTCGGTGACGAATTGGTGTCCGACAGCGTCAGCGAGGATGCTCTGGCTGGTGAGGAGCGCCAGGATCTCGCCGGCGAGGGAAGTGAGGCAGCCCGTCATCCGGCCGTCCGCATCCACGGTGATGAACTTGCTGTGGGACCCGGGAAGCGCCAGGAGGTAGTCGCGGCCCGTCTCCAGCCAATGGAGGAGCGCTATCGCTTCGGTTTCCTCGCCGCGCATGATGTCCTGCGTTTCCACCTGCTCCAGGCCGATGGGACCGGCGTGGTTTTTCAGGCCGGGGATGAAGTGGATCGGCAGGGGCGAGACTTCCGGCAGGGTCACGGCGGTCACGGCGCGGATGAACTCGGCGGTGCCGGCCGGCGCCGTCAGGTGCGGAATTTCCACCAGGCCGACGTTGGAGGTGATCATGCCGCTGCCGTAGACGGCGGCGATATGCGCCGGGGTGATACCAGCCGCCGCCAGCAGGCGATCGATGCAGGCCTTGACGCCGGCCTGCAATTGCCGGTTGTGGCCGTCGATGGCGGTGTTGCGGACGCCGACCGCCGCCGTCTCGAGAGCGCGGCAATCGCCGCCGAGGGTCCACAGGGCGGCGCGGGTATTGGTCGTGCCGCCGTCCAGAGTAATGAGGTACCGTTCCACCGTGATTCCTTCCTGTGCCCATCGGTCAAGACCCGCGCGCTCCGCCCGGCACCGGTCGGGCGCAAGATGCCGGTCCCCGGGCGGCACAGGGGCGCCACCCGGGGACGGCACCCAGCCGAGTATACCGTACCGCGCCGGATACTTCCCGTCAAATGCGGCCGTATTTGGCCAGCAATTCCTCGACCTTTGCGCCTTTGAGGATCTCCTCGCGGGTTGCCGCCTCCTTGTCCGCCTGTTCCCGGGCCCGGGGATACACCTCGTGCAGCTCGGCGTAGGGCACCACCGCCACGCCGATTTCGTCCGCCACCACCAGGTCGCCCGGATTGACGATGATGCCGCCGCAGGTGATGGGCACGTTGAGTTCGATGGGCTCCCGCCGGCCGGAGGTGGCGGTGTGGGCGGCGCGGGGGCCGGAGACGAGGGCGGTAATCGGGAAGTCGAGCATTTTCGATTCGTCCGTATCGCGGCAACTGCCGTCGATCACCGCACCGACGACGCCGGCGTTCCGGGCCAGCCCGGACATCAGGCCGCCCCAGATGGAGGTGGAAGTCTCACCGAAAGCGTCGATGACCACCACGTCGCCGGGCCGAGCGATTTCAAAGACGCCCAGACAATCCACGATGTCGCCGGGCATCAGTTTGACGGTGATGGCGGGGCCGATGATCTTCTTGTCGGCCGCCTTGGGTTTCATGTCGGGCCGCATGGTGTTGGCGCGGCCCAAGGCGTCGGACACGACGCAGGACAGGGACAGGACGTCGGCCATGTCGCGGAAGGGTTTGATCCGGCTTTCGTCGATATCGGGGCGTGGATTCATGATGCAGGTCATGGCACTCGTTCCTCCAAAAAGTTTACCGGTTGATGAGACGACCAGCGAACGACGCTAGCCGGCGATGGGTCGTACCATATCGGGCGGCGGAAGCCCCAGCAGCACCGAGCGAACGTTGCCGGCGGCGATGCGGCGGCATTCGTCCAGGGACTGTTGGCTGACGTAGGCGGTGTGGGGCGTGAAGAAACAGTTGTCCAGGGTAAACAGCGGGTTCATGGCCGGAGTCCAGCCGTCAAGCTTCATCGGCTCTTCCTCCGGATCGTCCAGACCGGCGCCGGCGATCCAGCCTTCGGACAGGGCCCGGTAGAGGGCCTGGTTGTCGATGCACTTGCCCCGGGAGACGCCGATGAGAAATGCGTCCCGGCCCATGCGGCGCAGCCGTTCTTCGTTCACCAGGTGGTGGGTGTCCGGCGTGTAGGGGGTGAGGACGCAGACCGCCTGGCTGGTGCGGAAGATCTCGTCGATGTCAACCTTGTGAACGCCGTAGGTGCGCATCACCCCTTCCGAAACATAGGGGTCGTAGGCCTTGAGGGTGAAGCCGACGGCGGCCATCTTCCGGGCCAGGTTCTGGGCGATACGGCCGAAGCCGAGCATACCGAAGGTGGCATTGCGGTAGCGGTGGATGGGCGCGCGCCAGTCCTGCCAGCGGTAGCTGCCGGCCCGGACCCGGGCGTCGTAGAAGGGGATGTTTCGCATCAGCATGAGGGTGAAGGCCATGGCGTGGTCCGCCACCTCGTCCAGGCAGTAGTCGGGGACGTTGGTGACCACCATGCCATGCTCGTAGGCCGCCGCTACGTCCAGGATGTCGACGCCGATGCCATAGCGGGCGATGATCTTGCAGCGGCGCAGTTTCTCGATGGTGGGCCGCATGATCCTGGCGTACTGCTGGATGATGCCGTCGGCGTCGGCGGCCAGTTCGGCCAGACCGTCGCCCGTTTTGCACTGGAGACCGATGACCTCGGCGCCGATGGGCTCCAGGACGGATTTCTCAATGGCGATGTCGCCGTAGTCGTAGTCGCTGACGTACACTTTGAATGCGCTCATATCCGAGGGGTCCTTGTCTTGGGGTCGGCCTATTTTCCGGTCAGAAAATTGGGCAGGAACAGGGAGAGGGACGGAAGGTAAC
>JAJBSZ010000495.1 GCA_020861125.1 Planctomycetota bacterium
CTCCTTTCCATCATGGAGCGGGCGCTGAAATATTATGCGCCCGTCTACGAAGGCGAAGACGAACGCTGGAAGGATTCCTTCGCCGACGTGGCGCAGGCGTTTCTCGAACAACACCGGTTCGAGCACGGCGATACCGACGACTTCGAACACCTGATCGTCATTGACTTCACCAGCCCCACCACCTCCGCCGTATCCGTGGTATCCCCCGCCGCCGACGCGGCGCGCGAGGCGGAAAACCAGGAATTGGCCGAAAAGCTGGGCGGACAACTGCGGGCGATGCTGGAGGAAAGCGGCATCAGCACCGACGGGTTGGAATTGGAACTCGACGAAAACGGCCGGATCACCGTGGCCGGCGACGTCGACGACGCGACCCTGCGGCAGGCTCGGGCGCTGATCGATCATTTCACGCGGGAAGCCAAAGCCTTTGGTACTCACGAGAAAAATCCCGATGAAGCCGAGGCCGCCCGCGAGGGACGGAACATCCTCACCGGCCGGGAAGAAGACAGAAGCGATCCCACAGTGGACACGGCCGACGCCTGGATCGCCAGCAAGCGGCGGGAAGAAACCACGGCCGCGCTGACGGAGAAGATCCGTCCGTATCTCCCGAACCCGAATTTCGACGACCCCCTCGCCCCCGACGCCGCCTCGTACCGCATCCGCAACGCCTATATCTCCTGGCAAAGCGTTTTGCCGAAGAATGAATCCGGCCCCGCCTTCTTCGGTACCTCCACTGCGGTATCGGCCGTCGGTACCCCGAGATTCGGTGAGGAAAGCTACGGCGACGATGCCGCCGGTCTGTACCGGCAGCTGGTGGACGGCATGAGCCAGTTCCACGACGGCCGCAGCCGGATGAGCTATACCCTTCTCGCCGCTTGACCCAATCGCTCGCAGCCGTTCCGCCGCCGTCCGAACCCACCCCGGACCGGCGGCGTTCTCTTGCGGCTACGGGAATAAAAAAACCTTTCCCTGCCCCTCCCGGATCCGATAATAATGCGAAATACATGATGGCACAGCCGTGAGGGCGCGATACCAATGTCGATTTCCTATTGGGTGGCAAAAAAATTCGGAATGCTCATCGTCCTGTTTTACGTAGTGGTGATGGGGGTACTGGTGGTTTCCTACTACCACGAAAGCGGCATCGCCTCGCCGCAAACCCTGGCCGCTTTCTACCCGCCGGGCCGCACGTACACCCGCACCACCAAGAACGCCACCATTCGGGAGATCCTGGGATTTCCGGCATCCGAAGCGGAAGAGGATAGCGGCGGCACCGTCGCCATCGTCTCCTACACGGGTGACGGCGCCGTCATCCGTTCCGGCAAAACCCAGGAATCCGTCGCCACCCACCGGGTGATCCGCTCCCTCGGCAGCCGCGACTCCCGCGAGCTGGAGGCCGCCCTCGCCCCGCTGTACGGCCCCTTCGACGCGCTACTCCGGCTCCACCTGAGTTTCATGCGCCGGGTGGAGGACGCCGTGGGCGGCGAAGCGGGTGGCCTGCAGAAAATGATCCTACCCAAGGTGGTCATTTCACTCGCCTACCTCGGCCTGGTGTTTCTCGTACTCAGCATTCTCAAACGGGTGGACAATGCGGCCGAAGGCTACCGGGGCGGGTATTCGCTGATCTACGGGTCGTTCCTCTACTGGCCCATCGCGGTCATCGCCATCTCCTTCATCGGCACCAATGTGGTGGACGTGGTGCGGCACCTGCCGGACTCGCTGGAATTCATGCACTGGTATGTGGCCTGGGGCTGGATCGCCATGCTGGCCTGGCCGCTTCTGGTGGCGTTGTTCTCGCTGCTGGACATCCTCCGTTCCGCCCTCCACTTCGACTACAACCGCACCATCGCCCACGCCCTGGTGCTTACCGCCGGCCGGCTGTCCATTCCCCTGGTCACCGTCGGCGTCATGTTCGCGGTGATGGTGGTGGTCATGTATGTCGGCTACCGTGTCACCCGGCGGGTTCTCTTGCCCGAAAAGGTGAAATCCATCCTTTCCCAATAACGCCCGGCGCTCGGACGCACCGTGGTCTCAACCCCACCGTTCCGGCACCGTGACCGTGCCGACCAATGACCAAACCACGGACCGTGCCGTACTACTCATTAAGATAGGTTCGTATACTCCCCAGAAAAAATCCCCTTCGGCCGGGCCGGAGGGGACTGTCGCAGAGGAAAATCCGTACGCTTTTGGTTTTTGAGGCGCGGGCGGCTAGAGAAGATCATCCTTGGTGAAAATGGCGTACAGAGGTACGCCAAGGCTTTCCAGCGTCTCCCGACCGCCGTCAAGCCGATCCACCAGGGCGTAGACTCCGACTAGCACGGTGTCAGGTGATGTTTCCCGCACCCGCTCGATGGCCTTGACCGCACTGCCGCCAGTGGTGACCACATCCTCGACGATGGCGATCCGTTGCCCTGCCGCCAGTTCCGGCCCTTCGATCCACTGGCCGGTGCCGTGGCCTTTCGGCTCCTTGCGCACAATAAACCCTTCCATGGGGAAACCCAGATCGAAGGACAGCGCGGTAATGGCACCGATGAGCGCGTCCGCGCCCAAGGTGAGGCCGCCCACCCGGTCCGGTTTGTCCCGCCGCATGCGGTCGATGAAGATGCGGGCAGCGTAGTTCAGCGCATCAGGCCGCAGGGTCGTGGTCTTGCCGTTGAAATAGAAATCCGACTTCTTGCCGCTGGCGAGGGTGAAGTCGCCGCGAAGAAAATCTATCCGCCCCTTGAGTTTGGCCCGGAGCGCCGGTATATCGTCCATGTCATCTCCACTGGTCACAAGCAACCGATGCCAAAATCCACCCGCAGCTTATTCCGTATCTTCCACGGCGTCCGCCTCGGGGTCTATCGCCTCGTTGTCGGCCTCCGAGTCCTTGTCGGAGACCACCACCCGGGCGACCGCCACCACGCTGTCCTCATCCTTGAGACGGATGACCTTGACTCCCTGGGTCGCGCGGCCGATGACCCGGATGCCGTTGACCGGCGTGCGCACCACCATGCCCTTGGACGTGATGATCATCACCTCGTCCTCTTCCTGGACGGTCATGCAGGAAACCACCGGACCGGTCTTGTCGGTGATGTTCATGTTGATGACACCCTTGGCGCCGCGCCGGGTCAGGCGGTAGTCGGCGAAATCGGAACGCTTGCCCTGGCCGGAGGCGGAAATGGTCAGGACCGAACAGTTGGGCGCCACCACCATCAGGCCGATGCAGACGTCGTCGTCCTGCAGGTTCATGCCGTTGACGCCGGCGGCGGTCCGGCCCATAGCGCGGACGTCCTCCTCCTTGAATCGGCAGGCCAGACCGTCCCGGGAGGCGAGCATCAGTTCGTCCATGCCGCTGGTCATAACCACGCCGATCAGTTCGTCGCCGTCGGCAATACTGATGGCGCGGATGCCGCCCTTTTTCGGGTTCTGGAAGGCGGACAGCACGGTCTTCTTGATGACCCCTTTGCGGGTTGCCATCACCAGAAAATGCTCGTCGTCGAAGACCCGCACCGGGATCATCGCCGACACCTTTTCGCCCGAATCCAGGGACAGGACATTGGCGATGGAGCGGCCCTTGGCGGCGCGACCCATCTCCGGCACGTCGTAGACCTTCAGCCAGTGGACCTGGCCTTTGGTGGTGAAGAACATGATATAATCGTGGGTAATACCGACGAACAGGTGCTCGATGAAATCACCGTCCTTGAGCCCCGATCCGGTGACACCTTTGCCGCCCCGGCCTTGCTTGCGGTACACATCCAGGGCCATGCGCTTGATGTAGCCGTCGTGGGAGACGACCACGGCCATTTCCTCTTCGGCGATCATATCCTCGAGGGAGATGTCCTCGGCGGCGCCGACGATCTCGGTGCGGCGTTCGTCGCCGTACTTGTCGATCATCTCCAGGCAGTCCTCGCGGATGATGTCGATCACCAGCTGCCGGTCCGCCAGAATGGCCCGGTAATCGGCGATTTTCTTGATGATCTCCGCATATTCGTTTTCCAGTTCCTGCCGTTGCAAACCGGTCAGCCGCGACAGCCGCATTTCCAGGATGGCGCTGGCCTGCACCTCGGAGAACTCGAAATTGGCGATGAGCGCGGCCCGGGCGGTGGGAATATCGGCGGAGCCACGGATGATCTCGATCACCCGGTCGATGTTGTCCAAAGCCTTAAGCAGGCCTTCCAGCAGGTGCGCCCGGGCTTCCGCTTTATTCAGGAGGTAGACGGTACGGCGCCGGATGACCTCGAAGCGGTGATCCCGGTAGCATTCCATCATTTGCTTGAGGTTCAGCACTTCCGGCCGGCCCTTGACCAGGGCGATATTGTTGCAGGAGAAATTCGACTGCAGCGGCGTCAGCTTGTAGAGTTGGTTGAGAATGACCGTCGAATTCTCGCCCGCCTTAAGCTCGATGACGATGCGGATGCCGTCCTTGTTGGAATAGTCGTGGATATTGGCGATGCCGTCGACCTTGCCGTCCCGTACCACGTCGGCGATCTTCTCAACCAGCGTGCCCAGATTGACCTGATAGGGAATTTCGGTGACGACGATGGACTGCTTGCCGCCTTTGCCGGTTTCGGTATGGCAGCGGGCGCGCATGGTGATTTGGCCGCGACCGGTCTGGTAGGCCTTGAGGATTCCCTCGCGGCCGCAGATCAGGCCGCCGGTAGGGAAATCGGGACCGCT
>JAJBSZ010000266.1 GCA_020861125.1 Planctomycetota bacterium
CTCGGGAAACCTGGGCCTCGGCGGATTTCAGGGCAAGGAAATAGACGCCGGTGGTGATGATGCCAACCACAAACGACGCCACCATCGTCCCCCGGGTCCGCATCCCAAGCGGGATGCCGAGGACGGCAAAGGCAAGACAGGAAAAGCACAGGGCCAGCCGCATGTGGATCTCGGCGGTCCGCACCCGTACTCGGCGTTCGGCGTTGTTTCGGGTATGGCCCAGTTCCCGGCGCACCGCCTCCGACGCCGCCCGCGCCTCGTCGATGGCCCGCAGGTCGTCCATAGCCTTGCGCCGATCCGCGGTCAGGGTGAGGATGGGCCAAAAGGAGGACCGGCCGGAATTAATGGTGACATGGGAGCGGCCGCCCAGGACGATGCGCTCCTCGCCCGACTCGCCGCCGGCGATGAAGGTCCGGTTGATGTCGGCGGTATGGAGATCCTGGAAGATCGGTTTGCTCACCTGCATTTTCAGGGTCTTTTCCTCGCCCTGGTCGGAGAAGTCCTTGACCTCGTGATCCCGCGCCACCACCCGCTTGGAAGGGAAATAATACCGGGGGTCCCAGGCGAAGGACTCGTCGTCGGGACGGGAACGGTCCATGGAGAAGCGGGTGATGTCCAAGGCCGCCCGCCCCTCCGGATCCCTGGTTGGGTCCAGCTTGGACATGGCCAGATACTCGTCGCCGGCCTGGACGGTGATGTTGCCGGGCCGGGCGATCATGCGGCGGAGGATGTTCTCCTGATCGTCCACCACCAGCCGCTCGATATTGCCGATGGCCGGCAGCATGGCGAAATCGTTGAGGGTGAGGGTGATGAAAATCGCGATGACCGAGGTGAGGACGGCGGGCAGCATCAGCCAGAAGGGATTGACCCCGCCGGCGTAAGCGGCCAGGATCTCGTTGTCCTTGGCCAGCCGGCTGTAGCAGATGAGGATGCCGGTGATGATGGCCAGGGGCAGGACAAACGGGCAGATCAGCGGGATAAAGTTCGGCAGCACCCGAAGGAGGGTATAGGGACCGATGCCGTCGCGCATCACCTGGCCGGCGAACACCGCCATCAGGATCACCGAAAACACCGCCGTCGACAGGGCCACCCCCTTGAGGAGTTCCCGCAGGATGTAGGCCGGGAGGGTCAGGAGACGGGTATAGACGTGCCGTCCCGACAGGGTGGTGTCGTCCCAGGCGTCGGTGGGGGTGACATAATAAAACCCGGTGGCGCCCAGCGCCGGGGGTTCCCCGTCGCCCGCGCCCGTGCCGTCACCACCCGTGCCGACGATGCGCAACCCTCCCTTGTCCATGTTTCTCCCTCAAATCGCCCCGGCGGTCTTCACCGGTATTCTGGAATCCGGCCTTGGCCCGATGCGGGGAAGGCCGATGCGCTGCCATCTGACTGGCGTCCCGCGTGCCGTCAGACCGTCTCCGGCTCCAGCCGTTGTTTGAACCAGGCGGTGGCGGCGGCGATGTCCGGAGCCATAGTGATGGCCGTGCAGATGGCGACCGATCGCGCCCCGGCTTCCAGCACGCCGGCGATGGTGTCCCGGTTGACGGATCCGATGGCGAAAAAGGGCAGTCCGTCCCAAGCGGCGGCCCAGGTAACGTATTCCAACCCCATCGCCGACCGGTGCTGCTTGGTGTTGGTGGCGTAGACCGGGCCGACGCCAATGTAGTCGGCGCCGTCGGCCAGGGCAGCCTCGGCCAGCGACGGCGCCGAGGTGGAGCGACCGATGATCCGGTCCGGGCCGAGAATCCGCCGGGTCAGGTGCACCGGCAGATCCCCCTGCCCGCCGTGGATGCCGTCGGCACCGACCAGGGCGGCGATGTGGGGCCGGTCATTGACGATGAACAACGCCCCGCCCTCGCGGCAGACGGCTGCCATATCGGCGGCAAGCCGGTGGAATTCCCCGTCCTCCAGTTCCTTTTCCCGCATCTGGATAATGTCCGCGCCGCCCGCCACCGCTTCCCGCGCGGCGGTGAGGGGCTCGGTGGAACAAAGGCTTCCGGTGATGAGCACATACAGCCGGGCCGCGGCCAGACGGCGTCGGCGATCGGCAGCGGCGAGGACCAGCGGCTCCAGGGCATAGAGCCGGTACCGCAGTGATTCGAAAGCCGCCGCCACCGCCGGGTTGGCGATCTTGCCGTATTCCGACAGGACCCGGAGCGACTCCTCGCCCCGCCGGAAGGCGGCGGCGGCCACCGCCTGGATGTCGGGGCGGTTGGTTTCCGCCGTTGTTTTCAGGTCGGTTCCGACGTCCCCGACGATGTCCCGGTGCGCCAGCGGCCGGTCCTCGGCCGGCATCGCCGCCGACCAGTCCCGGGCCACCGCCGCCAGGTCGTGGCGCAGCTCCTTCAGGCGGCGGGACAGCGGCGGCGATTCGAGGGCGAAGCGGGCGTATTCCTCGATGGTGCGCAGGGCTTCGCCGGCGCGGTTCAGGTTGACGTCGATGATGCGGGGCACTGGGTCGTTCACCGGGGTTTCCTTGTCTTTGGGTCAGGCGGTGGATTTGCGGCGGATTTCCTTGAGGAGAGCCTCGGCGGCCGCCAGAATGTCGCCGGGTTCCGCCATCCGCCCGGTGCCGCTGTCGCCGCAGGCGAGGTTGCCGGTCTCGGGACCGACGAACCGGCAGCCATAGGCGCGGAGCATGTCCTGGTTACGCTTGGTCGCCGCCGCCTCCCACATGCCTTCATTCATGGCCGGCGCCAGCAATATCGGCTTCCGGGTGGCGAGGAGGATGGACGTCAGCAGATTGTCGGCCATGCCCGCCGCCATCTTGGCCATGGTATTGGCGGTGGCGGGGGCGACGATCACCACTTCCGCCCGTTCGGCCAGGGCAATGTGTTCCGGCCGCCGATCCGCGAGCCAGGGATCGACATGCACCGGGCGGTGGGTCAAGGCGGCGAACAGGAGCGGCCGGACGAAATTCTGCGCCGCCGGCGTCATCACCACATCGACGGAGGCGCCCTCCTGGGTCATCTTGCTGGCCAGGGCGGCCGCCTTGTAGATGGCGATGCCGCCGCTGACGCCGAGTAACACGGTTTTTCCCTTCCAGACTCCGGCCATGGCTGCTCCCAAACGGGCGTCTTCCCCTCCCCAAGCAAGGATACGGGTATTGGCGCACGGCTTCAAGCCTCGACGTAGCGCCGCCTACCGCCCGATCGATCGGGTCACAACGAGGAAATGAGGAGGTACAGTGCGCCCAGGAGCGCCAGGCCCTGGACGACGTTGTCGTAGGACCGCTGGCTGATGCGGTTCAGGAACATCTTGCCGGCGTAGAGGCCCAGCACCAGGCTGGGGATCATCATGGCATTGAGGCGGACCGTCTCCGCTGTCACGAAACCCAGCCGCACCGCCACCGGGGTCTTGATGACGTTGAGGATAAAGGCGATCCAGGCCACGGTGCCCTGAAAATGGTGTTTTTCCAGCCGGAACAGCATCAGGTACACCACCCAGGCGGGCGCGCCGTTGTTGGCAAGCATGGTGACAACGCCGCCCACCACCATCACCAGCGCCCCGAAACCGCAGCGGGCCGGGGTCAGGGGCGGTCGCACCTCCGTTTCACCCAGGGGAAGAGCGACCCGACGGGCCTGGAAAACACGGATGGCCAAACCGGACATGGTGACAAAGGTGATGACGGCGGCGATGAGCAGCCGCAGGACGCGATCGCCCTCGGCCGGCGGCAGGGTCTGGGTCCAGCCGAGCACGGTATAGCCGATGCCGATGCCGACCAGGGCACACGGAACCGCCAGCGCCACACAGCGCCAGTCGACGGATTTCCGGAGCATGATGATGGCGATTGTGTCGGCCAGCACCAGCATGGGCAGGGCGATGCCCATGGCATGGCGGGGGGTAAACACCGCCAGGAGCAGCGGCACCAGCAGGGCGGTGAGGCCGGTCATGCCGGTCTTGGACAAGCCGTAGATGACGCCGGCCAGGAGCAGGACGATCACCTGGTGGAGGGCGAGTTCCATGCCGTCAGCCCTCCTCCGCCAGCCGGCGGAGGTTGTCCGTCATGTCCGGATCGAAGCCGTTGACGATGGGCATGCGGCGGTCCCGGGCAAAGGCACGGTAGGTGGTTTTGGGTCCGGGCGCCCCCTGCCGCCGCTTGTATTCGGCCCGCTTCAGCAGGCGGTATACCCGGTCCACCAGGGCCCGGTCGAAGCCCTTGGCCGCGATGTCCGCCACCGGAAGCTGCTTTTCCACCAGATCTTCAAGAATGGCGTCCAGCACCGGGTAGGGCGGCAGGGAGTCCGTGTCCTTCTGGCCGGGGGCGAGTTCGGCCGAAGGCGGCCGCTCGATGATGGCCGGCGGGATGACCACCCCGGCCGGCCCGAGCAGCCCGGTCGGCCGCGCCCGGTTGCGCCAGCGGGCGAGGGCGAAAACGGTGGTCTTGAACACGTCCTTAAGCGGGTTGTAGCCGCCGCACATATCGCCGTAGAGGGTGGCATAGCCGACGGCGATCTCCGACTTGTTGCCGGTGGAGAGGAGCAGCCAGTTGCGGTCGTTGGATACGGTCATCAGGAGGTACCCGCGCGCCCGGGCCTGCATGTTCTCGAGCGTCAACTGCTGCAGGCCGGGCGGCAGCAGACCGGTGGCCGCCGCCACCACCGGACCGATGGGCAGGGTCTCCATGTCGAAGCCCCACAGCCGGCACATCTC
>JAJBSZ010000157.1 GCA_020861125.1 Planctomycetota bacterium
GTACACCACGCTGGGCTGGATCCGCCAGTCTCACTTATGGGTAACGGTGGAGCGGCTGGGAAACTTTAGAGGCGAGCCGGAGTTTTTTTCCCGCCGAACCCATTATTCCGGCATAATTTGCCGCAAGCCCATTCCCGCCGGGGGAAGGATGCGACACCACCGACAATTTTTACCAAACAGGTTCCACCCGCTTCAGGTATGGTGTAGGGTGAAGGGGCAGGAAGGGTTAGCGGCGTGGTAGCCGAATACCAACGGGGAGAAAATCGTGAAGCTACTTGTCCTTATGGCTGGGTTGTTTCTGGGCCTTTGCGGTTTGGGTGCCGGCGGTGATATTTCCGCTGCCGACCTGATGGGAAATCGCTTTGTCCTCCACACCGTCGACGGCGAATCACCCGAGTGGGCAGCCGGCGTGCATATGGAGTTCGACGATTCCCTGCAGATGGCAGGCAGAATTTGCAATACGTTCCGCGGCCAGGGCGAAACGGTGGACGGCATCCTGCGGCTGAAACAGGGCATCTCCACCCGGATGCTTTGCTTCAACGAGGATCTGTCCCGCCTGGAGAACTTCCTGCTGGGCTCGCTGGAGATCGGCCTCGCCGCCTCCCTGGCGGACGGCTTCTTGACGCTCCGCGGTGCCGACACCGTGTTGATTTTCCAGGAAGGTGAAGTCCCGCCGGAACCGTCGGCTCCAGCCCCGGAAGACGGCGTCATACTTCGCCGGCTGGATACGCCGCCAGCCCCCGGCATTGAAATACGGCGCGAGCCCCAGCCGGATGCCAAACCTGCCAAGTAACCTGTTTGGTAGCCGGCTGACCGCCGAAACCACAACAGCCATTCCCCCGTTGGAGGAATGGCTGTCACCATTGGAATCACAACCAATGCGCCGGTTACCGGTGGCGCTGACCGGCCAGGAAGGCCCGGAGAGCCTGAGCGGTGGCGTTGGCGAGCAGGTCGGCGCCATTTTTCATGGCTTCCTCCAGCGTCATCGGACCGGAGCAGATGGAAAAGCAGGCAGCGATACCGATGGCGTGCAGGTTGGCGAAATCGCCCAAAAGACCGCCGGCCAGCGCCAGACAGGGAACGCCGTGCTTCTTGGCCCGGCTGCCAACTCCCGCCGGCCCCTTGCCGAAAGCGGTCTGGAAATCGATCCGCCCTTCCGCCGTCAGCGCCAGATCGGCGTTTTCCAGCTCTTTGTCGATTCCCACCATGTCCAGCACCACTTCCACCCCGGGCCGCAACTCGGCGTTGACGAACGCGTGCAGGCCGGCGCCCAGTCCGCCGGCGGCGCCGGCGCCCGGCATGGGATCGATATCCTTGCCGAGGATGTCCTTGATCCGAGCGGCGAGGTTGGCGAGGCCGGCGTCGAGGAACTGGACGTCCTCGGGCGAGGCGCCTTTTTGCGGGCCGAACACCGCCGCCGCGCCCCGTTCCCCGGTGAGCGGATTATCCACATCGCACACCGCCTCGAAGGTTATTTTTTCTGGATCGAAGGCGAGGCCGGAAAGATCGATTGCGGCGATTTTGTGCAGATCCTCGCCGATGGGCCGCACCTCCTTGCCGGCAGCATCAAGGAACTTCACGCCCATGGCGGAGGCAAAGCCGATGCCGCCGTCATTGGTGGCGCTGCCGCCGATACCGATGATGATGTGGGTCGCCCCCCGGGCGATGGCTTCGCGCACCAGTTCGCCGGTGCCGAGGGTGGTGGTGGCGCGGGCATCGCGTTCCTCCTGTTTGAGGAGCGCCAAGCCGCTGGCGCGGGCCATCTCCACCACCGCCGTCCCCGATTCGGGAATATACAGGAGGTCAGCCTCGAGCGGTGCGAAAAGGGGACCGGTGACGGTTTTGGTGATGCATTCGCCGCCGAACACGGTTTTGAAGACGTCGAACAGGCCGTCGCCGCCGTCGGCGATGGGAACATGTACCGTCTCTGCCTCCGGAACCACCGAGTGTATGCCCCTGGTGATGGCTCGGGCCGCCTCCTCGGCGGTGAGGCTGTCCTTGAAGGCGTTGGGTGCGACGACGATTTTCATTGACCTGTCTCCTGCTCTTCGTGCCAGTATTCCGGATGGCCGCCCAGCAGCGGCGGTACCACTGTACCGCCTCCCGATTTTATTTCCAACATATTTCAGCGCGGCCAACAGCCCTGCCGCCGGCCGGGAGCCCGGCACAACCCTGAAACGGGTTTTCCTCCCCCTTCAAGTCCGTCGGTGCCCACCCGGTGGCTGGACATTGCCGGTCTTTTTTGGAAGGAGATATTTTCCTGACGAATAGTCTTCAACCTCGATCGCTCACGACCGATAACTCTTGTGGTCGAATGGCATTTCGGATGGGAATACCCAGGGGAAAGGAACCATGATGGCGATTGCCGCGAGCGGAGTGTACAATGGCCTGATGGCGACGGGCAGCGGTTTTCCCGCCGCCGGCGGCGGAAAAGTTTTCGGATCCATCGCCGAGGTAACATCATCCCTGTTTGCCCTGGAAGACCAATGGCGAGAGAAGTATACCGCCGACCTGGCCGGCGCCGAAGGCGACGGCCGGATGACCGTGGGCGATCTCACGGCCTATCTGAACCAGGAATTCGCCCACTGTGGCGTCACCTTCGTCGACTACAACCCGTCTGCGGTCAAGGCCGGCCAGCACCTGGTCTATATCGACGACACGCACCGGCAGCGGATGGCAGACGACCCCGAGTATCGGGCCAAAACCATGGCGCTGATGCAGCGGGAATTTGCCGGCATCCAGGGTTGTACCATCCGTGACGCCCGCGGCACGGTCAACCATACCCTGACCGGCACCGTATTTTCCCTGTGCGAGGAAAATGAGGAGGTGGGCGGCTCCAAATACCGCGGCATGGCCCAGGGCGCTGCCCGCACCGTTGGCGGCGCGGGCGGCACCGACAATGCCACCAATACGAGGGGCGGCAGCAAGAAGAAATCCCTGCTGCAACTGCTGGCGGAACGGCAAGCGGAAATGCGGGAAAAAACCGCCGCCCGCAAGGAAGAACAACGTATCCAGGCGGAACAGCCAGCCGCCCGTCAACCATCGCCCGTGCCGGCCGACCCCGCGGACACGGTGACCGATCCCACGCAGCCAGGGGAGGAACGCGCCGTACCGCCGTTTTCGGAGTCCGATGCGCTGGTACCCACACCGCCGGATATCCCCGTCGGAAACTCCCTGGATCTGCTTGTCTAAGAGCTGAAGCGCACCGGCCAGAGTCGGAGGACGGGACAGACCAGCGCCGTCCCGGGCCGCGGCAGCCACGCCAGGCAGGACTGAATAGCACGGCAGCCTATGGCCGCCGAGGCCAAACAATGGGCGATGGCCGCTTCCTCCCGGGCCGCCGGTCGGATCCGTGTCGGAGCTGCCGCCTCCCTGGCACCCGGGATGGCCACCAGGTCTGGGCCATCCGGTTGTACGCCATCTTGTTCCGGGGCAGTCGGCACCGGTGTTGCCGGTTCGGTGGCAACGACAGACTCCCGCACCGGCTCGGGCGGCGTCGGCCCGGCCGCGTCGGTCCGGTTGAGGATGGTGGTGAATTCCTCGCCGGTGATGGTTTCCCGTTCCAGCAGGTATTCGGCCAATTCCTCCAGCTTGGCGCGGTTTTGCCGAATCACCTCCACCGCCCGATCGTGGCCCTGACGGACGATGGCCACCACCTGGGCGTCGATGCGGGACCCGGTCTCCGACGAACAGGTGAGGCTAGGATCGCCGCCGAGGTAGCGGTTGGCCACCGTTTCCATCGCCACCATGCCGAATTCTTCCGACATGCCGAAACGCGCCACCATGGCCCGGGCCAGCTTGGTCATCTGCTCGATATCGTTGGACGCGCCCGAGGTCATGGTGTCGAAGACCGTCTCCTCCGCCGCCCGGCCGCCGGCAAAGGTGGCGATGCGGGTGAGGATTTGTTCGCGGGTCATCAGGAAATGTTCCTTCTCGTCCACCTGCATGGTATAGCCCAAGGCACCGGAGGATCGCGGCACGATGGTGATCTTGTGCACCGGCGACGAGTCGGTGAGCTTGGCCGCCACCAGGGCGTGGCCGATCTCGTGGTAGGCGATCATGCGCTTTTCCTCGGGGGAAATCACCGTGTTTTTCCGCTGATAGCCGGCGATCACCACCTCCACGCTCTCCTCGAGATCCGCCTGAATGACCCGGTTCCGACCCTCCCGCACCGCCCGCAGCGCCCCTTCGTTGATGATGTTTTCAAGATCCGCTCCGGACGCGCCGGCGGTGGCGCGGGCGATGAGGTTGAAATCGATGTCCGGGTCCATAATCACGTCCTTGGCGTGGACGCGCAGGATGGCTTCGCGGCCGGTGAGGTCCGGCAGCTCCACCGGCACGCGGCGGTCGAAACGGCCGGGCCGGAGCAAGGCCGGATCCAGGGATTCAGGCCGGTTGGTGGCGGCGAGGATCACCACGCCCTTGCGGCCGTCGAAGCCGTCCATCTCGCTCAGGAGCTGGTTCAGGGTTTGTTCCCGCTCGTCGTTGCCGCCGATCATGCCGGGAGTGTCGCGGCGTTTGCCGATGGTGTCGATCTCATCAATAAAGATGATGCACTGCGCCCGCTCTGTGGCTTGCTTGAACAGATCCCGCACCTTGGCCGCACCCATACCGACAAACATCTCGACAAAGTC
>JAJBSZ010000462.1 GCA_020861125.1 Planctomycetota bacterium
CTTGCCAGTGCCGTCCTCGGCCTCCCGCTAGGGCGGCGGACCCGGCGGACGATGGTGGCGTCGTGTGTCGTGGGCCTCATCCCCACCGGCGTCTATTTCCTTGCCCTGAAATCCGCCGAGGCCCAGGTTTCCCGAGGTCTCCTGCCGTTTTGGGTCATCTGGATCCCGGACGTGGTGGTGGTGGTGGTGGGCGTCGGCCTGTGGTTTCTCGGCTCGCGCCGCACCTGAACGGGTGACGGCCTCGTCAGGGGCCCGCCCGGGCGGGATCAACCGTGGTCGGGAGCCGGTTGACAACCCCCTTCGCCAAATCGTATACTTGAGGATTACCGAACCGCCGGAGCCGGGTAGCTGCACCGACGACGATGGGTCGCGGGGCAGACAACGTCCGCCGGAATTGCCGGCAGGGACGGGGAGGGTACGCCATGGTGAAAAGCAATGCCGCCAGGCATCTCTTGTGCATTATCATGGTTCTGATTTTCTTCTTTGTCTATATCGGGTCCCGGCTGTGGGAGCGGCAGGTCGCTGTCGGCGCCCCCGAGATCGCCGGGCTGATTCCGGTGCAGGAGGCGGCCGGCACCACGGTCATGACCGTGGGTGAAGCGCCGCCGGAAACGGCCCCCACCGTCCGCGCGCCCATCGCCACTCCTTCCGGTTCCCGTTTGGCGCCCGGCAACGCAGGCGATGGCGAAGCCATTCCCGACCTGTCGCAGCTCAATGCTCCCCCGGCCCGCGATCGTGACGACCCGCCCGTGTCCACCCGACCGCCGACCGGCCTCGCGGCGCCGTCGGGTTCCTTCGAAGAATCGGTCGGCACGCCCGGCGCCATTACCGGCCTGGTTCCTGCCGACGGCAGGACCGACGTCCCGGCTGTTCGACCGGCAGCGGCGGCCGATGCCGGGTCGGAGGATCTCGTCTCCGCCGGATACCTTACGCTGCCGCCGGCGGGCGGCGGCCTGAAACCGCCGGCGGAGGAACCGCTGCAGTTGGCACTGCCGCCGCTGGCCTCGTCCGAACCGGCCTCCCCGCCCATCGGCGGTGCGGTCAGCCGGCCGATCCCTCCCGTCGCCGCTCCGTCGCCGACGCCGCCGGTGGCGGACACCGTGGCGGTCCGCCCCCGGGATGACCGGTTGCGGCCGGCCGATCCGGCGCCGGCCGTCACTTCCCGCCCCGATTCCGGTCGGCAGCCGACCCCGTCCTACGAGGACGGCGACGACGACCTTCCAGCCTCCCAGGGCCTGCGCTACTACATTATCCGCCCGGGCGACACCCTGACCCGGATCGCCCAGAACGAGGTCGGTTCCGCCTCCCTCGCCAATAACATCTACCTGTTCAACCGCAACGTCATCGACAACCCCGACCATCTGGTGGTGGGAACGCGGATCCTGCTGCCCGCCCGGGAGGAGGAAAGCCGGGATTTCTCCCCAGCCGCGGCGCCGGGCGGATCCACCGCCGGCACCGGCAACCAGGTACGTATCCACCGGGTGGTGAGCGGTGACACCCTGTCCTCCATTGCCCTGCAGTATTACGGATCCAGCGCTGCCTGGCGCTATCTGTACGAAGCCAATGCCGACGTGATCGCCAACCCGAACCAGCTCCGGGTCGGCACCTCCCTGGCCATCCCGCCGTACGGTGACCGGCGCTGAACCCGGTTTGGGCATGGTATGGGGTATGGTACGAGAGGCGCGGCCCGCCATGGCCGCGCCCTTTTTCATGCCTTGCCTTGGGAACGGGCGGGGCGGTATACTGCGGGCACTTGTGGTGCCGGCGGACCCGGCGCCCGTAGGCCAGCCATAACGGAGACGAGAACCGATGCGAGTGGAATTCGACAAGATGCAGGGCGCCGGCAACGATTTTATTTTGGTGGACAACCGCGACGGCCGGATCGCGGATGCGGTCAAACGGGATCTGGCGGTTCGGTGGTGCCGCCGGTGCTTCGGCATCGGTGCCGACGGCCTGATTTTCGTCGAACCCGACTCGGAATACGATTTCCGCTGGGATTTCTACAATGCCGGCGGCTCCCTGGCCGAGATGTGTGGCAACGGTGCCCGTTGTGTCGCCCGTTTTGCCGAACGGATCGGCGCCGCCGGCCGTTCTCTGACCTTCCGCTCCCTGGCGGGACCCATCCAGGCTGAACTCACCGAGCGCGGCGCCAGGGTGCGGCTTACCGACGCCCGGCTGCCGGCGGCGGCGGAAACGGTGCTGGTGGAGGGAAATCCAATCCAACTGTGGTTTCTCAACACGGGTGTGCCGCATGCGGTGGTGCAAATGGACAGCCCGGAAGCGCTGGCCGCGGTGGATGTGCCCGTCCTCGGTCGTCGCATCCGCACCCACCCCCGCTTCGCGCCGGCGGGGACCAACGTGAATTTTTTCTGCCTGGGCGACGGTAACCGGTTTTCCATCCGCACCTACGAGCGCGGGGTGGAGGACGAGACCCTGGCCTGCGGCACCGGTGTGGTGGCCACCAGTATCGTCGTCGGCCATTGTCTCGGCCGGGGCACGCCGATCACCGCCGAGACCCGTGGCGGCGGGGAACTGTCGGTGCGCTTCACGGTCGCGGCGGACCAGGCGGTGGATGTATATCTGGAAGGTGGAGCGGAGCTGGTGTTCCAGGGCGTTTGCGATGGATGAGCCAGGACAACCCCGGCCGTAGATTTACCAATTTATAAATGGTTATTGCTAATATTGTTATAATGATTCCAAGGAAAGTTGATCTTTTTTCGATACCGGTTGCCGCCGTCGGCCGGCGCGCGGTGGCGGTAACTGGGCACTTTCGATATGGTTACATCGAATTCGGCTAAAGTTGAATTCCTTGCCAAGTGTTTCGGTAGTGTTTTCACCTAAAAAGTTATTCATCAGTATGTAGCTCTTTGTAGTAATATTCCAATAACCAATGGCAATTAAATGGGTTGGCGACGGGCGGGGTGTTTCCCCCGTCGCTCGTCCTTTTCCGGATTGACAACACCCGGAAAGCAGCTAAGATCCCCATGGCTTTGACAGTCATCCAGGGGAACGAGGGGAAGCGGCAAACGCGGTCGTTCCTTTTTCATATCCAGCGGCGCATAGCTTTCGCACTGTGGAGTGTCCAGGAATTCCCTCCCTGAGGGAAAAGGGGATATATTGTCTGTAGTCGATGAGGCGCTGGTGGTGCCGTTTCGGGAAGAGCTCGCCCAGCGCGTCCCGCCGGTTCTTTTTGCCCAATGGTTTGCGCGGACCGAGATCCTCGCTTGCGCCGACGGCGTCCTGGAACTGGGGGTGCAGAACCGGTTTTTCAAGAGCCGGATCGAGACCCGGTACCTGACGGTGCTGCGGGAAGCGGCGGCGGCGGTTCTCGGTCAGCCGGTGACGGTGACGGTGAGCGTTTCGCCCAAGTTGTTTGCGGCCTTCCGCGAAGCGCAGGAAAAGGCCAGCGCCGAAGCCGCCGCCCTGGATCTGGATACGCCGTCTTCTCCCCCGTCGCCGCCGCGGGCGCCGGCAGACCGGTTGCCCGGTCTGGAACTGAACCCGGATTTCGTGTTCGATCGGTTTGTGGTGGGCGCTTCCAACCGGCTGTCCCATGCCGTCGCCTTGCGCTCGGTGGAGCGGGCGGGGGAATACAGCCGGATCTATTTGTGCGGCCAGCACGGGGTGGGGAAGACCCATCTCCTGCAGGCGGTGTGTCATGCCACAAGGGAGGAGCGTCCGGAGTCCACCGTCATCTATATGACGGGCGAGCGATTTGTCGCCGATTTTGTTGCCGCCCACGCCGCTGGCCGGATCAAGGAGTTCCGCGCCCTCTACCGCAGCTGCGACCTCCTGGTTTTTGACGAAATGCAGGCGCTGGGGGTGGGCAACAAGGCCGCGACCCAGACGGAACTCCTGGCGATCATTGACACCCTGGAGACCCGGGGCAAGCAGGTTCTGTTCGGCGCAACCCTGGCGCCGGATGAACTGGAGGGCATCGATCCCAAGCTGCGGGATCGGTTGGGGGCGGGGTTTGTCGACCGGCTGTCCCTCCCGGACGAAGCCACCCGGCGCGACCTTATCGTCCTCAAGGCGGGGGAGCGGGGCATCAGCCTGCCGGAGGATGCGATCCTCCTCCTGGCCCGGGAACTCACCGGCAATGTCCGCAAGCTGGAGGGAACGCTCAACCGTCTGGTGGCGCTCATGGAAATCGAAAACATGGAGCCCACCGTCGCCTGCATCCGCATGGCCCTCGAGGTGTCCAACCTGCCGTCCCGGCGCACCGCCCTCACGGGGGAGGACATTATCGCGGCGGTGGCCGGGGAATTCGGCCTCACCGTCGAGGCCATTCGCGGCCGCGGCCGCGCCGTCGCCGTTCGCCGGGCCCGGCAACTGGCCATCGTCCTCTGCCGGCGCCTGTGCGGGATGCGGTACACGGAACTGGGGGAGTTGTTCGGCGGCCGCAGCCATGCCACCATCATCTCCACCGTGAAAAAAATCCCCGGGGACACCTTCGCCTCCGGTCTCGCCGGCCGACCGTTGGAACGGATCTTGTTCCGCCTCGGCCTTAACCTCAAACCCGAGGACATCCAGGAACGGCAGCGCGATCTCTTTGCCTAGGGATGTCGGACTGATACTGGCCGCCCCGCCCGCTGCCCTCGGGGATGCCCCGGGCGGCAGC
>JAJBSZ010000322.1 GCA_020861125.1 Planctomycetota bacterium
GGCCGTCCGCGCCTCCGTTTTCATTCCAGGGATGAAAACGGGGGTAGCCCGTTTCATGAGGTTTTACCTTGGGGTTTCGGTGGTGGCGAGGGCACAGTCGGACGCCTGCCGATACGGTGGCGTCACCGGCGCAGGATCAGGCCACGAAATAGCGGGCGTACTTTTCCCGAATCGCATCCTTGTCCAGCTGGTAGCGGGTCAGGTGCCGGTGCATGGCGGCAGCCGCCAGGTCGCCGTCGCCGGTGCGGATGGCGTCGGCGATGGCCTGGTGGTCTTCGACGATGCGGACCTCGCGCAGCACGATGAGGCTCAGTTGCCGGACCCGGTCGAAATGGGTCGAGAGGCTGCGCATCAGTTCGAAGGATAGGGTTTTTTTGGCGATGCTGAACAGCAGGCGATGGAATTCGTTGTCCACGGCCAAGAGTTTTTCGGTATCGCCGTTGGCCAGGTAGAGTCTCTGGAAGGCGAGGTTTTCATCCAGCGCCCGGAGGTCGTCGGGACCGGCGAAGCGGCAGGCTTCGCGCACCACCGCGGTTTCCAGCACCCGACGGGTGAAGCTGGCTTCTTCCACCTTGTCGTAGTCGATCCGGGCGATCATGCTGCCGTGCTGCGGATAGATTTCCACGATGCCGCTTTTACTGAGTTCGATCAGCGCTTCCCGTACCGGGGTGCGCGACAGGCCCATCTCCTGGGCCAGCTCGTTCTCGCTGACCATGCAGCCGGGTTCCAGGTCCATGGTGACGATATTCTGGCGCAGCGTGCGGATGGCGTAATCGCGCGCGGTTTCGCGGGGTATCCGTTGCGGTAAACGCATGGCCGTTTCCTGAAAAATTGCTGCCGCCCGTCGGGGGCGAGGGGAGATGGGTTACATGAATGCCGACACGTCAAGGCCGAGCTGCCGAACCCGGTACGAGACGATCCTGGTGGTGGTGCCCAGCCGCTGGGCGGCCTGGGTGACGTTGCCGTGGGTGGCGGTCAGGGCTTCGGTCAGGATGCCCCGTTCGAAATTTTCCACCATGCTCTTGTAGTCGAGATTGGCGGGACTGTCCTCGGGCGGCGGCGCCAAGCGGAGGCTGGCCGGCAGATGCTCCGGCCGGATGACCGGACCGTCCGCCAGAATCACCGCGTGCTCCATGCAGTTTTCCAGCTCGCGGACGTTGCCGGGCCAGTAGTGTTTGGCGAACAGGTCCAGGACTTCCGGGGAAATGGCGGTGATGGACTTGCCGGCGACGGCGGCGTATTTCTTCAGGAAATGCTCCGCCAGCAGGGGAAGATCCGACAGGCGCTTCCGGAGCGGCAGGAGGTAGATCGGAAACACGTTGATGCGGTAGTAGAGGTCGCCGCGAAATTTGCCCTGGCGGGTGAGGTCAAAGAGGTCGCGGTGGGTGGCGGTGATGACCCGGACGTCGACGCGGATGGTTTTGTTGCCGCCCACTCGCTCGAATTCTCGCTCCTGCAGCACCCGGAGCAGTTTGACCTGCATCAGGGGCGAGATGTCGCCGATCTCGTCCAGGAAGATGGTACCGCCGTCCGCCTGCTCGAAGCGGCCTTTGCGCGCCGCCACCGCGCCGGTGAAGGCGCCTTTCTCGTGGCCGAAGAGCTCGCTTTCGATCAGCGATTCGGGCAGGGCGGCGCAGTTCACCCGGACAAAGGGCTTGTCGGCGCGGGAGCCGTTGTAGTGCAGGGCCTGGGCCACCAGCTCCTTGCCGGTGCCGGTCTCGCCGTTGATGAGCACGGTGGACGGGCTGTCGGCCACCTGGGCGATCTGATCGAAAACGATCTGCATTTCCCGGGACTTGCCGATGAGGTTGCGTGGGCCGACGTGGCTGCGGAGTTCCACCCGGAGGCGTTCGTTTTCCCGGCGGAGGGATTCCTGGCTTTCGCGCAGGAGGGCGCGGGTCTTGATCGCCTGGGCCAGCATGGCGGCGACCACGCCGAGGAAGCGGGCCTCCTCCTGCAGCTCCTCCTCCGGTTTGACCTGGCCGTCGACGGAAATGGTGCCGAGGATATCCTGGCCGAGGATCACCGGGACGCAGATAAAGGAGGAATCGCCGGTGGAGCGCAGGCCGGTGCGGTTGAGAAACTCGGGGCAATCGGCGACGGTGGGGATCACCGCCGCCTGGCCGGTGGCGGCGACGCGGCCCACCACCCCTTCGCCCAACCGGTAGTGGCCGCGGCGCATCTGCTCCTCGGTCAGGCCGTGGGCGACGTCGATGGCGATCTCCTGGCTGGCGCTGTCCAGAAGGGCGAGGGTGGCATAGCGCATGTCCAGGACGGTGCCGAGGATCTCCAGGACGCGGGGTACCGCCGACGCCACCTCGTCCGATTCGGCCACGGCGGCGGCGATGCGGTTCAGGGCGTCCAATTCCTTGTCGCGGATGCTGGCGGCGGCGCTGGTCATGCGGATTCCTGGTTTCGTTGGTTTCAAAGCCGGATGGCCGAGCACCGGCGTCCAGCCGCCATCCGGGACGATACGAAAGGAAATTTTCGACCGCCGTACCCTGTGGGCGGCCGTTTGCAGCCTGAATAATACTGAATTTGACTTCAATCGTCAAAGGGCTATCATATACCTGCGCTGACCCTTTGCCCCAATTTTCGGCCGGTGTGTCCCACCCGGCGCCCGAGATTCGCGGGCGTCACTTTTCCATACGGCCCGGGCGCCGTTCCGGCGTCGGACCAACCTTGTCCCGTTTCGGGCGTGCGCTGGACCCGGGTCCTCCGTCGCCGGAGCGTCGGGCCGCAGCCGCGTTAGGAGAGAGCAATGGACGAAATTCTCGAGATCCTGGAGAAAAACAGCCGGCAGTCGCCAGCGGATATCGCGACCATGACCGGCAAGGACGAAGCGGCGGTGGCGGCGGCGATTGCGGACTATGAAGCGCGCCATGTGATCACTGCCTACACCACCTTGATCAACTGGGACATGACCGATCGGGAACGGGTTACCGCCTTGATCGAGGTCAAGGTGACGCCGCAGCGGGATCGCGGCTTCGACCGGGTGGCGGAACGGATTTTCAATTTCCCCGAAGTGACCGCCTGCTATCTGATGTCAGGCGGTTTTGACCTCACCGTGGTCATCGAAGGCAAAACCATGAAGGAGGTGGCCCTGTTCGTGGCGGAAAAGCTGGCGCCCATCGAGGACGTCACCTCCACCGCCACCCATTTCGTGCTGAAAAAGTACAAGGACAAAGGCTTCGTCTTCGGCACCCGGCCGGAGGACGATCGGGAGCATGTGCTGTTATGAGCATCGATATGCAAGGACTACTCCAGCCCCGAGTGCGCGACCTGCCGCCATCGGGCATCCGGAAGTTTTTCGATCTGGTCAACGAGATGAAGGACGCCATTTCCCTGTCGGTGGGCGAGCCGGATTTCGTCACGCCGTGGCGGGTACGGGAAGCAGGCATCTATTCTCTGGAACAGGGTCATACCCACTATTCGCCCAACGCCGGGTTTATCCAGTTGCGCCAGGCCATCGCGCGCTACATCGGCCGCTCCACCGGACTCCAGTACGATCCGAAAAACCAGATAATCGTCACCGTCGGCGGCAGCGAAGCCATCGACCTCGCCTTGCGAACGCTGGTTGGCGCCGGCGACGAGGTGATCATACCGGAACCCAGTTTCGTCTGCTACAAACCCTGTACCCTCCTCACCGGTGCCACGCCGGTGGTGGTGGAGCTGGAGGAACGGGACAACTTCAAGCTGACGCCGGAAAAGTTGCTGGCCGCCGTGTCGCCGCGGTCTAAGGTGCTGATCTTTCCCTTCCCCAACAATCCCACCGGCGCGGTGATGGATGCCGGGGACTGCGAAAAGCTGGTGGACATCATCGTCCGTCACAATCTCATCGTTCTCTCGGACGAGATCTATGCCGAGCTGACTTATTCCGGCAAGCACGTCTCCATCGCTTCGTTTCCGGGGCTACAGGAGCGGACGGTGCTGATCAACGGCTTTTCCAAAGCCTACGCCATGACCGGCTGGCGGCTCGGATACGCCTGCGCCCATCCCGATCTCATCGCCGCCATGTACAAGATTCACCAGTACGGGATCATGTGCTCCCCGACCACCGCCCAGTATGCCGGCATCGAGGCCCTGGACAACTGCGAGGCCGATGTGGCGATGATGGTGCGGGAATACAATCGCCGGCGGCTGGTAATGCTCAAGGGATTCCGCGACGCCGGTCTGGAATGTTTCGAGCCGACCGGTGCGTTTTATGTGTTTCCGTCCATCCAATCCACCGGCATGAGTTCGGTGGAGTTTTGCGAAAAACTCCTCCTGGAGGAAAAGGTGGCCCTGGTGCCCGGCGGCGCCTTCGGCGCGTGCGGTGAAGGGTTTATTCGCTCCTGCTACGCCTATTCCATCGACAACATCAACGAGGCCATGCGCCGGGTAAAACGCTTTACGGAACGACACCGGCCCGAGTGCCTGACCGGAGGCGGGACGCAGGTTTGACCGAAAAAAGGGACGCCGGAAGGCGTCCCTTGGTGTTGCGGTGACAATGGTGTGCGCTCTTTTACATCAGGAGCGAGAGCACCATCTGCGACTGGCTATTGGCCTGGGCCAGCATGCTGATGCCGGCGTTTTGCAGGACCTGGGCCGCGGTGT
>JAJBSZ010000120.1 GCA_020861125.1 Planctomycetota bacterium
GGCCAGTCGTCGGCGCTACAACTTGCGATTTTAAGGATTTCCATGCCGTGATCCAGACAGCGATCCACTGAGGTTTCGTCGAACGGCGTGCACATGGGAAGGAGGCCGGCATCGCGGATACCCTGAACCAACCGCGAAAACTGTTCCGCCGTAAGGCGGGTGGAGAGAAAGCGGGGTATGTGTTTGACGTCCTTCCGCCCGACAACTGATGGATGAATAAAGCTGTCCAGATCGCGGTACTGTAGTTTGACACTTCCACGGATACGGTATTTTGCGGCGGCGATGCCAACAGCCTCAATAATCCGCAACCCATGATCTAGGCTCCCTTGATGGTTGTTGGCGAGCTCGAATATGACGAGGTCCTGGAAAATAGCATGCGGCATGGGTGTTCCTACTCTAAAGCGTTTTCCATAGCGGCGGAAGAGAACAATTCCCGTAACCCCGCCAGGCTGCAATTTTTGTCGTCTATGTACAGGTCGGCATTGGGTTTTCCCAACCGGAGCTCGTGATAGCGAACGCCCCATTCCTGCATCTGGGCCGTGGTGACCGCTTTCCAATCCAGACCTATTTCGCTCCCGCGGGCGGTGTACAGCATCACGTGATGCCCCCGGTCGTATAGAACATTAATGATACCAATGTTGTCCAGAAGCGGTCGCGCCCGCGCATAGTTGTTGTCCGACGTCTTTTCGGCAATAATGCCGTCTATGTCGAAACACAGCTTGAGCGGTTTGCCGGAGCGCAACGCCGCCTGGACGGTCAGAAAAAGATCCGCCTTAACGAGTTCGTCATTGGTGTCGATATCGAAAAAATATGGCAGTATATACCCGAGGATCCGCTTGCCGGTCATGGAATGGTGCTCCATAACAGTCTTATTCCGCGTCACGTCGATACACGCATTCTGGGCGTACACCTCCGGTAAGGCTTGACGCGGGCTGTTGTATGCTTCCGGGAGGGTGCAGGTTGCGGCGGGGGTTATTCCTTCGCCGTCTTCCTGGAAAAGCCACATTTTGTACGGCGTTTGGGTTGCGGGCGAAAGGCTACGGACGGCATCGGCATCAGGGTGCGTTGCCAGCAGTTCCACCATGCGATCGATATCGTGGGGATCCCGCACCGGATGGGTTGGACGGAGATGGACTAAATATTCCGGCGCGTCTCCCTGTTCCCGCAGCCAGAGGATAAAATGGCGGAAGACTTCCAGATCGGTCGACATATCGCCGGAAATCGCCTCCGGCCGCAAAAACGGCGCTTCCGCCCCGAGTTCCACCGCCAGGCGGCGGTATTCTTCGCTATCGGTACTGACAAAAACCCGGTCCACGGCGGCACTGGCCAGGGCATGATCGATGGAATGGGCGAGAAGAGGCTTGCCGCCCACCAGGCGGATGTTTTTGTCGCGGATACTTTTGGATCCGCTTCTGGCCGGGATGAGGGCAACGGTTTTCATGAGGAGGTTCCAGATCTCTTCGGGGTTCCGATAATTACCGGTCCATCACATGGAGAGCTGCTCAGCGGCCCGACCGACTGCCCAGGATCAGGACCACGACGGCCTTCACCTGGATGAATTACAAATTGTGGACAGCCATCCGGAATCCGTCAATGGAATAATCATCGACAGGGATGTACGCCGAAATTACAATCGTGGTTCCACAAGGACTTTTCTCGACGGAGAATTTATGTACGAATACAAAAAATTTTTCCAGTACCGGTCCAAAGAAGAAACGGATGCCATCGAAGACGCGAGAATTCGCGACGCAATCGACTTTTACCAGAAGTACCACGCCGAGTTCGTTACGGTTCCCTGCCCCATCTGCGCCAGCGAGCGCTATGGCCCTTTCACCATGTACCAAAATACCTATCCCGTTGCCAAGTGTGCCCACTGCGCGTCGTTGTTTGTCAATCCGCGACCCACGGTAGCCCACCTGAATGAATACTACAATACGGCTGAATCCAACCTGAAATTGAACCGTTTTTATCAGAAGAGGGAGGGAAACGAAGCAGGGGTCAAGGCAGTCGATAAACGGATTGATATTTGTATCGACCTTCTCCAAGCGGCGAACACGGTCTCCGCAACGGTCCTGGATATAGGCTGCAACAACGGCTCCTTCCTCCGCCAACTGCGGGAAAGAACCCTGGCCCAACCGGAATTGGGTACGGTAATCTTTCAAGGTGTTGACGTCAATGAAGAGACGATCGCGACGGCTCGCTCCATGGGTGACGGCATCACCTATGAGGCCCGACCCGTCGAGGCGTTTGCCCGTCACCATACCGATCTGAAGTTCGATCTTATTATCGCGGTTTACCTTGTCGAACACCTGTTTGATCCGATCACCTTCGTCCGCACTCTTGGGACGCTCCTCTCGGACCGGGGTTACCTCATTTTCTGGGTCAACAACGCCGGCGGGCTCGATCATGTCGCCCTGGATTTCAATGCCCGGCGCGGCCTTGCCCACGCCATTTTCCCGCCCGTCCATCTCAACGGGTTCGATATGAAAAATTTGAGCCTCTTCTGCCACCAGTGCGGCCTTGACTTCGTCACCCTCGGCAGTACCGGTCAATACGATCTCGACCTTATCAGTATCTACCGAGAAAACGTGTCGGCCGATATATTCCGAGTCCTGGCGGACGTGGACGAGCGCGCCAAAGGCGTATTCCAGCAGGTGGTAACCACGCTGGGATGTAGTGGTGACATGTACTGCGTAGCCAGAAAACCACCGGCGTTCACCCAGTAAGCGGTGCGCGGTTTCACCGGCGGGCGGTACGGGAACGTGGTGGCCGGTTACGGGGGAACCATCCGCCCTCACCTGCGGTTTTCCGGCCAACCCATGACCGCCCTCCGACTGCTCATCAACCGCCCAGGGTGACGTCGCACTGCGAGTACCACGCCAAGGCATCGTCCAGGTGTGTCGGGGAATACTCCGGCCAGTAGTCGTTGATTACGTGGATGTCCGCATAGACGCTTTGCACCGGCAGGAAGCCACTCAGACGGCAGCGGCCGCCCCAGCGGATCAACAGGTCGACCCGGGGGATTATCTCCGAGGCGAGTTTTCCCGTCCGCCGTAAGGTGTTGAGATCCCATAACCAATCGTAGTTGACGAGAAAATTGACATTGATCAGGCCTTTGCCGAAGCACAGGCGCGTGTTGGCAAAGGGGCGGAGGTCCCGGGGAAAGGCCGGTGACCGGGTGTTGCCGATCACGAGGAGATTCGCGTCCCGGTGCGCCAGCTCGGTGACCGCCGCGACGCAAGCACGGGTGAAGGCAGTCCGCTGCGCCGGAGGGCGCTTGTTGTTGTCTTTGGTGAACCCGTAGAAGGTTACCTCGCCGATACCGTATTCCAGCAGGCGTTCGTACAGCCGGAAGCCCGGTCCCACGCCGTGGGCATAGCCATCGCCCTTGTCCAAACCCCGCTGCACCGCCCACCGCCGGTTGCCGTCGGGGATGACGCCGATATGGTTGGGCAAGCGGGCGAAACGGCGTACCTTAGGGGACCGAGTGTTGTTCATGGAACATCCTCCGTCCTCACCCGATTGCGAGTATACCTCGAACCCGCCGGAAAGCAAACCGCGGTTCATCTGCACCACGGACCGCTCCGGTGGCACCACCAGGATACTCTCGTCAATCGATACCCAAAAGCGCCGCCAGCACCAGGATATTGACGATAATGGCCATCAGCACCGCCATCGCCCCTTTGTCTTTTGCGCTCTTCACCAGTGGCGCCTGATCCCGGGTCACCAAATCACAGATATCCTCGATGGCGGAATTGAGCAACTCCACCAGTGGTATCAGCAGATAGCTGCCCACCATGACGCACCCTTTCCACCATTCCCACCCGGAACAAGCCACCACCACCGTCAGGGCCGCCAAGCCGATGGTTTCCAGACGAAAAGATTCCTCGCGAATAAATGTATCCTTCAGCCCGTCCCAGCAATAGCCAAAGGATTTCCAAAACCGGGCGGGCGCCCGTCGCAGCAGATCCAGCATGCCCACTCCTCTCCCGCTGCCACCGCGGCAGACCGCGGAAACCATACTGGACTACCGGTTACCCGTCAATCGCCGTTCCGCCACGGCCCCCCACCGCGCCGCCATAGCCAACGCGGGATTCAGGCCAGAATAACTTTCTTGTTGACGGTTCCCGTGCCTCGCCTAAATTGTATACCATTGGCACTCCATTTGGTCCGGTATCGGTTCGGCGGCACCCATGAAGAAAAAACAGATTACGGAAGATTTGATCCACCGGATCACCGGTGAGGAATTGCTCCCCGGCCACTGGCTGGTGGAACGGGAATTGAGCGATCGCTATGGCCTTTCGCGCACGCCGATCCGGGAAATCCTGCGCGATCTCTCCACCACGGGCCTGGTGGAATGGCTGCCGGCCCGGGGGTACCGGGTGCGGGAGATGCGGCTGGAGGATTGTATCGAGCTGTTTGCCGCCCGGGAGGCGGTGGAAGGCATGGCGGCCCGGCTGGCCAGCCAGAGTCCGGAAGAGGATTTTTTCGCCCGGCTGGAATCCTTGGGTCGGTCCCTCGCCACCGTGGATATCACGACCGATCCCGCTGCCGGCGTCCGCCATGGCCGGGATCTGCATGACGGCATCATCGACG
>JAJBSZ010000308.1 GCA_020861125.1 Planctomycetota bacterium
GGGGAGACTCGTGGGTTGACCGGTGGAGGAAGGCTATAATTAGCCGTTCGCCATGCCGCAGACGGCACGGACGAGCGGTCAGGCACTATGGCCGGACTTCTCCTGCCACAGGAGAAGGGGTCTGGAACGTGAGTTGTTCTCGCATCCTGGGGAAGGGCACCCGTGCCGCCGGGCGGCACATCTTTCCGACCGCCGGCAGGTTGTGCCGCTTTCGGGAGGAAAAAAATGCCTATCGACGGAATCAACGGTATTGACGGTATTGACGGCACCCATCGGGTATACCAGCCCTCGCCGTCGGCTATCGCCAGCGCCATCGCCGGCCAGCAGATCGCCGCTGAGCTGGCGACCCCGCCCCGGCCGCAGGTGACGGACAGCGTCCAAATTTCCGCCGTCGCCGCTGCCATGGCCGCCCGCTATCAGGCGGAACGTAGCGACGGTGCCGCCGCCCGGGTGGAGGAACACCAGGATCCGCAGGCGGTCTTGGCGGATAAGCAGGCCCTGTTCGAAGAGCTCATGCACCAGGCGGCGGTGGAGTCCGGTTACCATGGTCCGGTTACCCAGACCACCGGATTTGCCGTATATCAGGTTATGGGTGTCGGCCGGACGTACAACCAGGATACGGAAGATGGGTGCCCCGTACCCTTCCCGGGGACGCACCCGAGGGGGCGCTGGTGGAACAGGCAAAAGTGGTCGCCCACGCGGCCTATTTGAACGGGCACGACTCGTTGGGCCTGTTCCGGTCCCTTGCCCGAGATGCGGCCATTCTGGAACTGGCCACCATGGATCCGGAATTTCGCGACCGCCAGACCACGGACCCGGCAGCGGCCCTGAGCCAGTACGACCGGGAAATTTCTGCCCTCGCTGAACGGTACCGGTACCACCGTCCGGAAGGGGAAGCGGGACGGTTTTTCTTTGCGTAATTAGGGTTGCGGGTGGATGAGGCGACGTCGCCGTGTCCGTCACGCCGCCGATATCCCGCAAAACCGGGAAGCGGTGCCAAAATTCCCTTGACTTCTCGGCCAGACCATGGATACTTTCTCTTTCCGGCAACTATGCACCGCCATGGTTTGCTACCGATGACGGGCCGTGGCTCAGCTTGGTAGAGCGCTTGTCTGGGGGACAAGAGATCGGTGGTTCGAATCCACTCGGCCCGACCAATAACCCACCGCAACCCCTACGGGTTGCGGTTTTTCATTTGGTACCAGCGAGCTCTTTTTTCCCAGGCAGTCTATCCAAATACTACTTGGAAAAAAAGCGACACGGCACGTCACCCAAACCTGCGAAAGGGTAAAAGTGTCCTTCACTCCCCGGCCGCAGCCGGTCCTATACGTACCAACAGGAGAATATTACCCAGTATCTCGGGGTCTACCCGGAGAACGGTGTGGTCGTACTGCGGCAGGGATTCGGGAATCCGGCTCCGGCCGAGGACGAGGAGCCATTTCGTCCCGTCGGGAATAACCGCCGGGTCGATCCGGCCATCGCCCTTCGGCAGGATGATGTAGGGAACGGGTTCATCGAGCAGATAATGCACGATGTTCCCTTCGTACTGGGTTTCGTCCAGAATGGCCAACTGCGCCAGGTCTGGACCCAGCTTTTCCCGCACGTGGGTGGCGTAGTGGGCCCAAAATGGGTAGGGGAGGTGGGTTTCCACTACTTCCCTTTGGTTGTAGGCGAGGTACGAATACTCAAGAACGGGAGAAGTGACGCACAGAAAAATTAGGATTGCGGCGCGCCAATGGAACAGCAAGCAAACGGTGGGGGCCAGGGCGACGAGGGCGAGGGGCCAGGATAGTATTGGAAAAACGTCAGTGCCGGTAAAGTGGAAGGCACTTGAAATCACCGGGCAATCGAGATAATACACCAGCCGGTAGCCGGCAAATCCCGTCACCACGGCGTAGGCAGCGAGCACCAGCAGTAGGCAGGGCGCTGCCAGCCAGGATTTCGAAGGACGGAGGGTGGTGAACCGGGACCAGCCGTAGGCCGCCAGGATGGGAGCGGCGGGAGCAAGAAAGTTGTAGTACCTTGCCTGGAGGCGCTCCGTCCCGCTGAACACCCGGAAATCGAAGAAATCGATAAGGGCGACGAAACCGACCGATACCGCCCCATAGGTGAGCAGGATCAGAAGGAATAACAGCGCCAAACGGCGGCCCACGTCTTCCCCGTTTCCCCGGTCGATCCGGCGCAGGAAAAACCCGGTCAGCACCAGCGGCACGCCCACTACCAGCGACAACCCAACGGCATGGCCGTAAGCGTTATACCCGACGCCCAACAGGAACTCGCCCCAATCGATGTTCACCAGGCCGGTAGTCAATCCTTCACTGTAACTACTGCCCAGCAATGTGAGCCCGTATGGCCCGGCGAAAAGGTAGCCAAGCCCCAGCCGCACCGTCGCAAATCCAGCCAGTAAGGCCGCTGCCTGGCCGGCGCGCGTCCGAAGCGGAGATTTGCCGGTGAGAAAGAGCCACAGGACGAGAGGCGGCACCAGAAACATCCCATGGGTCTTAACCAACGCCATGGCGCCGACGCAGCCGCCGACCAGCAGGCCGAACCGGAGGCGGTCGGAGTGGAACCGCACCAGCAGCCACGTCAGGCACCAGAAGCAGGCGAACTGCAGGGATTCCGGCATGAAATACAGCGTATATATCGAGACGGGAGACATCAGGCTGAGGGTGGTTACCGCCACCGCCAGCCAGTAGCCGCACAGCCGGCGCGCCACGAGGAAGATGAAGACGCCCGCCGCGGTGAAAAACACGGCATTGAGTACCCGAGCCGCGTCCAAGTAAGCCGGGTCGAACCAGCCGGTAAGGCGGAAAATAGCATAAAACAGGTAATTTGGCACCGCTGCCGTAGCCAGCGGATAGAGCCTTGCCGCCTGGCTGTACAGGCGTTCGTCAGGAAAGATGGTCATGTACATGCCATAGCCTTTCAGCGCGTGAAAGGCGAAGATGGCCACCAGAACCAGGGGCAGGGCTAATTCCTTGCGGACCTTGGGAGCCGGGGCGGGCAGTGGTTTGGTAGAGGACATGGGTCTCTTTCTTGCCGGTCAAGGCCGGCGCCCACCGGACAAAAAGGAAAGCCAGATGACGGCATCGGTCGCCTGACGGTACTAGGCCAAGTATACCGCAGGCATGGACGGGATGTAAAGATCGCGCCGGAGTCGCCTCACCGCTACCTCCGGGTCGATGAACTGGAGGTAAGTTTCCTGCACGGCGCGGTGAACGAGAAGGCCTAGGGCCAGGGAGACGCCGAAATGTTTGTTGCCATTTGAGTTCAAAATCCTTAAAGCCATGATGTTCTAGGCCGCCGCCTGCCGGGCGACGGCGGCGGGGTCAGCGCCGTCTGCCGGAGGTAGCGGCCGGGCGGTAGCCGGAGCCGGCTGACGATGCCCCGGTGGTCGCCCGATGGGCTTCTACGCCATTGGGCCTACTGGAACCAGTCCGGATCATACCGTTCGGCATAGACCGGCACCAGGCGTCCGTTCCGTTGTTCCACCCGGCGCACGATCACCGATTTCACCGCGTCACCGGTGGGCGAGATGCTGATCCGGCCGGTGGCAAGAGGAAGGTTGCGCAGTTCCAGGAGCCGATTGCGGATGGCGTCGGCGGTCTCACCGCTGCGCAGGGCGATGGAGAGAAGCATGACGGCGTCGTAGGCGCAGGCTGCCTGAGCGTCGGGGTTGTCCATGCCGGCCTGTTCCATGGCATGGTAAAAAGTCTGGAACGGCTGGTAGGTGTCATCTTCCTGGAACAGGGTGCTGGCGAAGCTGGTGCCGACCAGGCGCGATCCGGAGGCATCGAACACCAGTTCGTTGTCCCAGGTGTCGGAGCCGCAAAAGGGAATGGCCAGGTCCATGGCCCGGGCGGTGCGGATGACCTCCGTTGCCGCCACGGCATAGCAGGGCACGAAGATGAAATCCGGCTCCAGCGCCGCCAGTTCTCCAAGGGGCTGGCGGTAGCGATCCTCTCCGGCGGCCAAGGGGAATTTGCCGACTACGGCTCCGCCTTTTTCCGTGAACTTACTTGCGAAGATGTCGGCGAGTTCCACGCTGAATTCGTAGTCGGGGTCATAAAGGATGCCGCAGCGGGTGGCGCCGTCGCTGTTCATGGTGAAGGAAATGAGGCCTTCGGCTTCGAAGCTGTTGGTGAAACAGGCGCGGAATATCCACGGACTGCCCCGGGTGGCGGCGTCGATGGTGGCGAGGGGCGTCATCACCACCACCTCCAGCGCCCGGGTGAGCGGCCGGACGGCCAGGGTCGCCTCCGACATGAGGGGGCCGAGGATAGCGGGCACGCCGTAGGTGTCCACCAGCTCCTGGACGTCGGCCACCGCCTGCTCCGGGTCGCTGCGGTTGTCGCGCCATTCCAGCACCAGCTTCTTGCCGTTGACGCCGCCCCGGGCGTTCAAGAGGCGGACGCAGGTGGTGGCGCCGTAGTAGGCGGATTGGCCGTAGGTGGCATGCATGCCGGTGAGGGGAAAGGTGGCGCCGAGGCGGATCTCGCCCGTGAAGGACCCGTCCTCACGGGCGCTGTCGGTCTCTCCCGCGGTGGCCGGGGGACGGCAGGCGATCACCCCCGCCAGGAGGACTCCCCCGG